>JAITHD010000211.1 GCA_031280155.1 Treponema sp.
ATCCATGAAGCAATAACAGAACAGAGGACGGTAAAAAAGCCGATAAAGAACACTGTAGTCCAGTCTATGACGATAGGAATCGTTTCAAGGTAGTACCCCGGATCGAGTATTTTAACATCGCCGCCGTGAAAAAGATGAGAAAAAAAACCAAAAAGAGCTTCCAGTCCATGAATGAGGGGATTAATGAAATTCCCGATGACAAGACCTAGACTGAGTCCGCCGGCTGCACCGGTAAGACCGGTTAAACAAGACCCCCAGAGAAAGATTCTGCTGGTTGCGCTTGGGCTTGCGCCCGCAGTTTTGAGGACTGCTACATCCCGCTGCCGTTCTATGGCAAGCATAGAAGTTGCGGAAGATACGTTTACCGCGGCTACCAGTACGATAAGAGCCATAATGAACAGCAGCAGTTGACGAGTGGATTCATAGGAACTGTATTGAGAACGCTGGAGTTCTTTCCATGTATAAACGCTGTATCTTGAACTCAAGGTATGATTAAGGAATTGCGCCATAGCATCCGCTTTTTTGTAGGGATCATTGATCTTCACGATAAGGCAAGAGGAAGCGGTTTTCGGGGGTAAAATATCTTTTCCCGCTTCATAACTGGTAACGCACCAGAGCGCGTCAAGTTCTCGATAGCCGGAAGAGACAATCCCCCGGACAGTGAAGGTCGTGATCTTGGGAATATTTCCGCCCGCGTCGGTAACGCGAATAGTCATAATTCGGATAGTTTTTCCTACTTCCGCGCCAATAGCATTGGCTAAGGCTTCCCCTAAAAGCACCTCTCGGTCAGACTGAATCAGCGCTTCTCCCGCGATAGTGGTCAGGTAGTTAGCGCTTCCCGGATCTTCCCAAAAAGAGCTTTCAACAGCTCTGATAGTGGCTCCAGTTTTTCCGCGATTGCCTATCAGGACGCCTAATCCATTCTGTTCCATCCAGACCCCGCGGACGTCTTCTTCTTCAGCAATGGAAGGAGCGATTTTTTCCAAATCAGAGGGAGATGCAAAATTATATACCTGCAAATGTCCGGTTCCCAGTTCAAGATACCGGTCGGTAATGCCTCGGATCATGCCGTCCGCCACAATGAGGGTAACGATAATGGGGATAAGGCTTAAAGCGATTCCGGTGGCGGCGCCCCGCAAATACCGGCCTCCCTCATTAGCTCTGCCTAGAAGATAGCGGAAAGCGATAAATAAACCGGCGCCGCCTTTCATAGTGATTCCCCCAGGGGGGCTGACAGCCCAAGGATGCCGCCTTCAAGGGTATAACGGAACATAGCTCTGGCGGCGACTTTCTCATCATGGGTTACTACTATGAGGGTCTTGCCCCACTTTTCCGCAGCCGCATAGAGCAGTTCCGCCACAATTCCGCTGTTATCCATGTCAAGATTGCCTGTAGGTTCATCAGCCAGAATTAACTCAGGATTATTTATCAATGCTCGGGCTACCGCAACCCGCTGCCGCTCTCCGCCGGAAAGTTGAGAAGGAAAATGCCGGAGCCGATCGTCAAGTTTAACATCTGAAAGCAGGAGCCGGGCTTTTTCAAAAGCGTCTTTTTTTTTCATTCCCGCCATATACGCTGGAAGCATCACGTTTTCCAATGCGGTAAAATCTTTTAACAAGTAATGAAACTGAAAGATAAAGCCCACTTGATCCCGCCGGTATGCAGACAGATTGGTTTCTGACAGTCCGGCAATCTCAGCGCCGCCGATTATCACAGACCCTGAATCACACCGGTCAAGCCCGCCAAGGATGTTAAGCAGGGTGCTTTTTCCGCTGCCGCTTTGTCCCATGACCGCTACAGAGGTTCCTTGAAGGACTTCAAAACTTACGCCCCGCAGAATATACAGGGTTTCCACGCCAGAGGAGTAATTTTTTACGAGTTGGCTGACTCGGACGAGAATTTCGGGATCACTCATATCGAAGCACCTCCGCCGGACGGGTACGGGAAACTTTGCCGGAAGCGAACCAAGAAGATAGAATAGCGGAAAAAAATCCAAATAGGAATATCAGACCTACTTCATGGGGAATAATTCGGGACGGAATTTGACGGATATAAAAAATATGCCGAGGAAATACCGTGAATTGCCGAGCGTCAAAGACCATTACAATAAGATAATTCCACAGATCAATAATTGCGTTGATATGCGTCGCCAGAAGAAGCCCCAAAACCAGCCCGATCCCGCCGCCGACAAGCCCGATAACAAAGCCGTCCCAGACAAAAACCAGCCGCACCGCCAGTTCTCCCGCGCCTAAAGCCCGAAACAAACCGATTTCTTCCCGGCGTTCAAGAACAACTCGGCGTTGGGATTGGAAGACATTTAATCCTACCACAACAAAGATCAGTCCTACTAATACGAACATCAAGAGTTTTTCGGTTCGCAAAGCCCCAAAAAACGCGCGGTTATAATCCCGCCAAGTGCTTAACCTTAGTCCTTTTGTCTCCGGCAGATTGCGGATCAGACTCAGGGCCCGGGTGTCCTGCCAGCGGTTTTTGAGTTTTATCCCTAATAAAGCCGGTCCGCCTCCCAGCTCCCCTGCGGCATCCAGATTGATAAACCCCCAATTTAAATCGTATTCGTAAAAATCAGATCGGAAAATGCCGGTTACCGTAAACCGTGAATCTTCAGCTTCTCCCAGGTCATTCAGCAGACCTGACACGGATGTCAACGTAATCTCATCTCCAACTTGCACAAAAAGGCGCTGGGCTAATTCAGCGCCCAGCAGGACAGACCTCTCCTCGGTAAGCGCAAAAGAACCATCCTCAAACGTAAGTTTTCCCGCAAGCCCCGGATCCTTTTCAGCCGCGTCCGGCGGCACTCCCCGGATTACTGCGGCGTGGAGATTTCCCTGAATCCCTTGAATTATTCCATGAAATTCCCGGAAAGGAACCGCCGCGATAACTCCCGGAACCTCGGCAATACCCGGAATCGCTTCAAACACTGGATCCTCCGGCCGGGTCAATGGTTGTTCCTCGTCCTGTTCAGCAAAAGGAACCTCTGCTCTGATATGATACGAAGAGATTTCCAAAATACTTTCAATAAAACCCAACTGGAGTCCATTCATTACCGCTAATATGACCGTCAATGCTAATACGCCGGTAGCAATGCCTACCACCGCCAGCGTCGAAGAAGGCGAACTCCGGCGGCTTTTAGACACATATCGGGAAGCCACAAAACCTATCCAATTATAACGCCCCACGTATTCACCTGTATAAAAGTTTATCTTTTCCCGGATTATAACAAAATATAGTTAGTATACTTTCCATGATTACCCTTGAATATATCCTTTTGGAAGGGGCTTTGTCAAGCAGGGGGTCATATTTGTTTCTGAGATTTAGACATAACCCAGTTGACATATTCTGGAAAAAGCGCTATTTTATCGAAACCGCCGTAACACCTTATAGAAAACCCCCTTTAGGGCTGGGGCTATAAGGCGGCACAGCGGTAAAGAATAGGCTGAAAACCCATTTGACATGTAGGCAGAGACTAGGTGATAATAGTATGTTGAAAGACCTACCCCACAGGGCGTGGGGTAGTAATGTCTACGGATATGGCGGCTCCGGCTCTTGGAAACAAGGGTGAAACCGCCGTAGAAATACCCGCTTAGAAAAAAAAAGAGCGGGAAGGAAGTAGAAATCTTGGGGAGCAAGCCGGACAACCGACCCAAGCCCCAAGCCCTAGAAAAAACCTTTAGTCAGGGGCAGAGGAAATTTCTGGAAACCGTGTATAACGGTTAGAAGGATGTTCAAAACCAAAAGAAAGAGAGGATGAGTATGAAGAAAGCATTATTTTTGCTCGTGATTGCGGGCGTGCTTGGGGGGTCCGTGTTTGCTGTGGACTTTTATCACCTTGAAATCTACGACCGAATGAAAGTCGCTCCGTCGGAGGTTTTCAACTTCAACCTTGGAGACGAGACCGGCAAGGCGGTGGTGTGGTTTCACAGCACCAATGGCTGGGTGCTGCTGCTGTACAAATCGAACAGTGAAACCAGCAGTTCTGTAAAACCGGCAAACGCCGTCACAGTGTATTCCGTAGTATCCAGCAATCTGAATACGATTCGCTTGTCGTTGAACAACATTGTCTACAACAAGCTGATCCTGAAGAATTACCCTGACCTTGCCGCAGACCTGAAAAAAAAGTTCAAACTGTAAGTCTTTATGCAGTAGCGCGAGGGGCATGGGCATTCGGTTAATACCGCGGCAGTCCCGGTTTTCGGCGCTGTAGTCAATACCGTTGCCGCTATGTCCCTCAGCTTATGCTTTGTTTTCCTCGCCTGCCTCCTGCATAACGTTGCTCCTCCAAAAAAATTTCATATATTATATCTTTTTTTGTGTGTTTATCATACTTCATTGAGTATTTTATACCAATATTCTACTTGTTATACTCGATTCTTTCGTATATGATAAAATTATGCCACAACATACCGGGGGTATTAAATTTACCACCCGAAAAAAGGAAAAACTCAAGGAACCTGAAGAATTTCGGGTAATACTGCTGAATGATAATTATACCACTATGGATTTCGTGGTACAGGTTTTGACGGCTGTTTTCCATAAAAATCAGGAAGAAGCTGAACAGATTATGCTCGATGTGCATCAGAAAGGATTGGCGGCGGTGGGACAATATTCTTGGGATATCGCCCAAACTAAGGTAAATCAAGTTCATGCCCTTGCTCGGCAGCATGAATTTCCTCTTAGGTGTATTATAGAGCCGATATAATTTAAAATCGTTTTTTAATTATGGACTTTGGTATTATACTTTAGGAAGAAGGCATTTTTAATGCGCCTTCATGGAGAAGAGAATGAAAATTAGCAGTCATGTACAGGCCATCATAAACGCCGCTTACACAGAGGCAAGGGTACGCAATCATGAGTATCTTACGCCGGAACATATATTGTATGCTGCTTTGGCTTTTGATGAAGTTCAGGGGATTTTAACCGCCTGCGGCGCCAATCTGGATTTGCTTAGAGACGGCATGGAACATTATTTTGAACAGAAAGTTCCGATTCTTATAGAAAACAAGGAACCCTTTCAAACTATTGGTTTCCAGAACGTTATTGAACGCGCCGTTGCCCAAAGTCAGTCGTCTCAGAAACAAATATTGGATATAGCGGACATTCTGGTGTCTCTTTACGATCAGGAACAAAATTACTGCGCTTATTATTTACGCAAACTCGGAGTAAAGCGGTTTGAGCTTCTCAATGTAATTTCTCACGGCTCTGAAGGAGAAGAGGAAGCCGCAGACCCTGTTCAGAAAACTAAAAGCAAAAAGACCCCGCTTGAACGATATGCCACGGAACTTACCGCCCTTGCCAGAGAGCATAAATTAGAACCTGTTATCGGGAGGGAAGCGGAACTAGACCGGACGATTCAAGTCTTATGCAGGCGGCTCAAGAACAATCCTGTTCATGTGGGAGATTCGGGAGTCGGGAAAACCGCAGTCACTGAAGGGCTTGCACAGCGGATTGTAGCTGGAAATGTGCCGCCGCTCTTAAAAGATTTTTCTATTTTTTCTCTGGATATGGGCGCTCTGGTAGCGGGTACTAAATATCGTGGAGATTTTGAGGAACGGATCAAGCGGGTCCTTGAAGAAATTCTCAAAAAAGAGCGGGTTATTCTCTTTATTGATGAAATTCATACCTTAGTCGGCGCAGGGGCTGTTTCCGGCGGCGCGTTGGATGCGTCGAATCTTCTCAAACCCGCGCTTACTTCCGGTAAAATTCGGTGTATTGGGTCTACTACTCATGAAGAATACGGTAAATTTTTCGATAAGGATCGGGCCCTTTCCCGGCGTTTTCAGAAAATTGATATACATGAACCTAATGAAACCGACGCAATAGCCATTCTCAAGGGATTGAGACCTAAATACGAGGAATATCACAATGTCCGTTACAGCGACGAAGCTTTGGAAGCCGCAGTACGGCTGTCAGCCCAGTTTATCACGGAACGCCGTCTGCCGGATAAAGCTATTGACGTAATCGACGAAGCTGGAGCGTTCACTCGAATTCAAGAGTTCAAGAAAATACAGGAAGGGCTGTCTTTAACAAAAGATATCTCGGTACAGGAAGGGCTTGTTGATGCCGTCGTTATTGGACTGCCTCAGATCGAATCGGTTGTGTCCCGGATTGCTCGAATACCGGAACGGTCCGTTGGGGAACAGGAGAAAGACAAACTTCTGTCCCTTGAAGAAAAGCTGAAAGCCCGAATTTTCGGTCAGGACCAGGCGGTCGCCGCGGTAGTCAAGGCGGTAAAGCGTTCCAGAGCGGGTTTCAGAGCCGACGGCAAGCCGGTAGCGAATTTCCTGTTTGTAGGTCCTACAGGGGTAGGAAAAACCGAATTGGCTCGGAGTCTGGCGGATATTTTAGGCGTGTCTATGCACCGCTTTGACATGAGCGAATATCAGGAAAAGCATACGGTTTCTCGGCTCATCGGTTCTCCTCCCGGATATGTAGGGTATGAGGAAGGAGGACTGCTCACCGATGTTGTACGAAAACAGCCCCATGGGGTAGTTCTTTTAGACGAAATTGAAAAGGCTCATGCTGATATTTACAATATTCTTCTCCAGATCATGGATTACGCTACCCTTACCGATAATAACGGCAGGAAAGCGGATTTTCGGAATGTGGTCCTGATTATGACCAGCAATGCGGGAGCTAGGGATATAGGCAAAAATCTTATCGGCTTTGGAGAGCGGAACATTGATGAATCCGCAGTAAGCGACGCGGTAGAAAAGACGTTTACCCCGGAATTCCGTAATCGTTTGGACGGAGTGATTCGATTCGGACATCTTTCTAAAACAATAATGACTTCTATTGTCCGCAAAGAACTTGAACTGTTTCAGGAACAGTTAGCCCCCAAAAAGGTCAGCCTTGAGGTCACTGAAGCCTGTGTAGACCGTCTGGCAGACGAAGGGTACAGTCGGGAATTCGGCGCCCGCAATGTAGGACGCATTATTGAAGAAAAGGTAAAATCTTTCTTTGTGGACGAAGTTCTTTTTGGGCGTTTAAGTGAAGGCGGCGCAGCTCAGGTAGATTGGCGGGACAACGCATATCATATCGAGATAGAGGATGTCCCGGAAACGCCGTTCCTGTTTTACAAATCTGAGCCGCCGCAGGCTGCGGAGACCCTTGAGGATTTCCAACAGGAATTGCCCTTGGGAGAGGGCAAGGAAAATATTGTCAAATTAGCCCGTTTAGGCTGGAGCATTGATGAAATATCTCGGGCAATGAAATGTTCTAAATACGAAGTAGAACGGATTCTGAAAATCGCGCTCAGAGAATAAAGGGATTCCAATGAAGAATCGAGTGATTTCCGGACCGGATCCCTATTTTCCTTATCTTACCGAGTATGATCGTTATGCATTTCCGCCGCCTGACGCCTACAAAGATAATATTATAGCAATCGGAGGGAATCTTTCTCCGGGGATGCTGCTTTCCGCGTATGAACAGGGCATATTCCCTTGGTATAATCCTGAAGACCCTATTCTCTGGCAGTCTCCAGACCCTCGCATGATACTGCTGCCGGAAAAGCTCCATATTTCCGCTTCTATGAAAAAAGTTTTAAAAAAGCATCAATTTAAATTTGCCTTGGACTGGGATTTTTCAGGAGTTATCAAGAATTGCGCGGACATATACCGTCCCGGTCAAGCCGGGACCTGGATCACCCAAGATATTATCGATGCTTATACCCGGCTCCACTATCTAGGGTGGGCCCATTCTGCGGAAAGCTATGAAAACGGCGAACTTGTTGGGGGCTGCTACGGGATCCGGCTGGGTAATGTTTTCTTTGGAGAATCAATGTTTGCCAAAAAGCCTAATGCTTCCAAAGCGGCTTTTCTTACCCTAGCGCAGATGCTTTTCGCCGACGACGTTGCGTTTATTGATTGTCAGGTTTATACCAATCATCTTGCCGCCTTTGGGGCTGAAGAAATGAGCCGTAAAGATTTTTTAGTTCTTTTCAAACAGACCCTTGCCCCACGCCGGAGGATTACGCAAAACGCCAACGCTTTTCATCATCTATCTGACGCCTTGGATCGGCGAGGCAACTGGGGAATGTTGAGCTTGCAGGATTAAGTTTTCAGCCTCCTTCTATCTGTTCTATTTGTTCTACCAAAAGGGGAAGAAGCTGCTTTTTTCGGGATACTATATCGTTCAGGAAATAGATTCCTTCGCATTGCCGGGGAAACTCAATATGCTGTAAAAAACTCGGTTTTCCCACAATAAGCAGGTGACTGGTCAGTTTGGTTATATCCGTTACCATCATGGCGCTGAACAGGGCTTTTCGGGCCCGACATTCAATATCAAGCTCATTGAGGAACTCTTTTTGCCGGGACAGAATCTCCGCCGGCGTATCGACTTCTATCTGGCTTACTGTGAAGACGCAGCCTGCTTCAGTGTATTCTTTCATGTCCTGATGAACCACTTCGCCGGCATTTCTGCCGCCGATTCTCGATGCCGCGGTGATAATATCCCGTCCAAGCTGCTGAATATCCAGATTGGTGATATTCGACAAATATTCAGCAGTATTCCGGTCTTCTTCGGTAGTTGTTGCGGATTGGAGAACCAACGTATCCGCAAGAATCGCGGACAAGAGAATAGAGGCGATCTCTTTTGGAATGGCCACGCGATTCTGCCGATACAGAGAGACGATAATCGTTGCGGTAGCTCCGACAGGACGGTTGATAAACATAATCGGGTCTTTGGTGGTCAGATTGCCCAATCGGTGATGATCCACGACTTCCCGAATAGCGTAGTTTTCAATTCCTTCCGCGGCTTGAGAAAGTTCATTATGATCAACCAGAATAATTTCTACATTCGCGTCCTGTAAAAGATCGCTTTCCGAGATAATACCTACCAGTTTGTTATTATCTCCAACTACCGGCAGGGAACGGCTGATAGATTCCTGCAAAAGGGGGCGGATTTTCCGTATAGTATCTGACAACAGCACCGGTTTGATTTCTAAATCCGCCATTGTAGAAACCGGCGCTGAATACATTACCAGCATTGCGGTTTCCGCGGATCTGTAAGGGCTGATCAGGACTGAGACTTTTTTTTCTTCTGCTTTATGCCGCAGCTTTTTATCCATAGTGGTTCCAGAGGACAGCACCAGGGCCCGGACTCCGCTTTCAATGCAGTATTCCTGAATATCGAGTCTGTCTGACGTAACAACCACGGCGTTTTCCGGGGTATGCAGAGACAGGGTTTTTTTGAAGGTTTCAAAACTGTCGGCAACCACAATAATCACGCATTTAAACAATTCTTCAGTGTTAAACGCAAGGAGCTGTTGAGCTGAAAGGGTTTCGGTAATAAGCCTGATATTGGTAGAAAAGACTGTTGCGGTTTCAGGATTCATTACGTTAAGAATATTTTTAGCAAATGCGTTGTAATGGAGCAGGGAACAGTAAGTTCCGTCGGCGTTGACCACCGGCAGGATTTTAATATTGGTTTCTTCCATTTTGGCGACTCCATGCCACAAAGAAGTATCGCCGATTACTTGATACCTGACAGGGTGCATATAATATGCGACTTTTGGTATCATATCCGGGATATACTGAGGAACTGGAACCTTAAAGCGGTTAAAGATATATTCGGTTTGAGGAGAAACTTTTCCGCCTCGAACCGCGATATATTCGGTTTTACCGAGACTTTGTTTAAGTCTGGCGTAAGCCGCCGCGGATACTACTGAATCTGTATCAGGGTTTCTATGTCCGATGATATAGATCGTCTTTTTAGTCTGATTATTCATACTATATAGTATAGTGTATTGCAATGAAAAAGTATATATCAATTCATATACTAATACAAGGATATTTTGATAATTTTTTTTCTAATTTTTTTTAAAAAATTATTTAAAAATAGATGACATTTTTTTTACTTTGCAGTATATTTCTTTATAAGAATATACCCCGGCGAAACGGCGTATTTGTAAAGAGGAGTGAAATGACAGTATCTAATTATTTGCTAATACCCCCCC
>JAITHD010000039.1 GCA_031280155.1 Treponema sp.
TTTCTTCATCGACATTTTTTTCTCCTCTGCGGCCTCTTGCCGCGCGTTGTCGCGTAATGCTTTCATTATGAATCCCGCTGTCAAAACAGCTTAATCGCAATAAATAAACCTTTCCTTAAAATCCTCAAAAGGTAATTTGTCCACAATGACCGCGTTCTGTAATGCACAGACCGTTGTTTGCGGCTTTATATCAAAATTGGCGGCCTTTCCATAAAAGGATTCGCAGAATTGAGACAATGACTCCCGGTCAACATAGCCAATTTCTTCTCTAATATCAATCCGCCCCGGGCGGAGTAAAACCGGATCAATCTTTTCGGGACGATTCGTGGTGATAAAGAGTATCCGTCCCTCTGCGGAAAGCATGCCATCCCAACAGTTCAGAATCTGACCAAGGTTAAACTCAACCTGCGCCAATGCCCCGTTCTTTTCTATACGGCGTGTCTTTCCCGCTTCTGTGGTATCATCTGTCTGCGGATGAATTACATTATTGCTGTCAATATCCTCGATAATGAGCCACGCGTTTTTTGGCAATAACGCTATGGCGTTTTGGATATACCGGAGTTCACTGCTATGCAGATAACAGATATGAACATCGAAATGTGAAGCCAGCGCCTGAATTAGTGATGTTTTTCCTGTGCCCGGCGGCCCGTAGAACATAACACCCAAATGATGCGGGACGCCTTTTTGATAATGGTTGCTCTCGGATTGATGAAATTCCTTTATGGCGGCTATAATCCGGTTTTTCTGAACAGTGGGTATATAAATCGTGTTCATATTTCGTTTGTGGATGGAAAGCGTATCTGTCCAGTTTCCATACTTTTCATCTCCCTTATAGGTATAAACCTTCATCATGGATTCGCTATAATACGATATCCGATGAGAGGTCTCATCAAGGGCATCCCGAAGTCTGCTGACGAATTCAGGATGCTTTCCAAGAATTGTTATTCTTACCGACAACTTTTCTCCCATCCAGTGATTCATACTCTGCGGATTTTCGCTTAGCACAACCAGGGCGATACGTCCAAACAATTGTATAAAGTGCAGGCCGGAGCCGACGGAAATCGTTGTATACGGCAGCTGCCCCCAAGGGCCGTTCATAAATCTGACCGCCCGAAGTTTCAGCGCGGTGGTTCTTTCCAGATATTCCATCAAGGTGTGGAATATTACATGGGTATTTGATATCTCTATCGTGGTGGTGGCTATTCGAGTCAGCCACCAAAAACCGTTGAGTATTATCTGCCTGAAAGATATCAATACCGCCGTTCCGCACATGGTGATAATTCCGGCTATCAATGTTTGTTTGTCCATAACAATCAACCGTATGAATACAACAAGGCGTCCAGTATTGATTCCTGTTCAAATGTGCAAAAACTATCGGCCCCTTTTATGCCGTCTTTGACAATATCAACCCGTGCCCGGCACGCTCCGCCGCAGATATTCCTGAATACGCATACCTTGCATTTCGGAACAGTATCAACGTTTACCGTCCGCATCTCGTTAAGAACCGGGGAATTTCTGTATATATCAGATATGCTTTCTTTTTTCAGATTCCCGCATACAAGGCTTTCAAAATGAAGCATGTGGCAGGGAAATACGTTGCCGTCAGAGTCAACGCTCAGTTCTTCTTTTGCAAGGGCGCAGCGTTTATATGGATTGTTTCGGTATCCGTGAATGTTTTGGTGGAACCCGCTCAAGTTTATAAAAATACCGTTGCTTTTAAGCGCGTTGAAATACTGAACGCCTGAAATGGACAAGTCTTCCTTGCTGCGCGCCCGTCCCATATCGCGGTAGAGCGGCTGAAAATGCACCTGATGGTTAAAGGCGGCGGCAAAAGTATCAAGGTTTTTATGCGTTTTGGAGGTGATTGTCGCCTGTACCTGCACATTGCATTTTTGCGCGGACAAAAGGTCAATGGCTTTACGCGCCTTTTCCACAACTCCCTGTCCCCTTAATGTTTTGGAGATGCCTTCATCGAGTGTATCAAGGCTGATTTTTACCATGCCAAAGAGTTCCGCGATTTTCGCGGCTTTTTCCGCCGTGTCTATCAAGGTGCCGTTGGTCAACAGCAGGCACTCACCGCCCCGCTCTTTTATATAGGCGGCGAGAGCCAATACATAGGGAACCAATAACGGTTCGCCTCCGGTAAAGGTAAAAGCGGGTTTGCCTGCAAAATCCATGATATCCGCGACATAGTTTTTCCATGTTTCCAAAGTTGCGTTCTCATGTTTTTTGCGTTCTGTAGCGTAACAGTAAATGCACTTTAGGTTGCATGAATCGGTGAGCGTAAGATAAATAGATTTAGGCGCGCCAAGACCGTTGTCCATCATGCAATTATCCTGCCCTTGATTTTGATTATGTTTGAATATTCTGGATGTAGCCAACAGCGATTGCATTTGGGAAGTTAAAACGTCTTTTTCATCGCTGTAAAAATGGTTGATATGGTCATAGAGGGCGGAGTCATCGTTTTTACCGTCAACCAAATCGAGAATAGGCTTGTATTTTTCGTCAACAGTTATCCAATCCGGAGCCTCCGGGTTTAGGTAGAGGCTCCGGGGACTGGACGTGTAGACAAAAATATCCTCTACAAACGCCAGTGTCATTTTTTAACTGCCCGCGCAACTCGAGGCGGTTCCACATTTTCCGCCACCGCCCGCGCAGCTTGAGGCGGTTCCACATTTTCCATTGGCATGCGGTTTACCGGGCTCTACACCCACAATACCTCTTGCATTAGTTCCTAAAATGCCCATATTACTTCCTCTACGTTTATAGCCCGCACGGCTTTTATGTTTAACGCCCCCATACAAGGACGTTCCAAAACACCGGACAATCCGGCGAAATTGGCTAATCAATAAGGCTCATTTTCATACTCATTATTTATTCCTTTGAGTTATTGTCTGGTGCATTTTTAAAGGCTTCCATTTTTTGTCTCCTTATTCACCATTTATCCAACTCCACTTATGGAGTTGGATGTTAATTCCCAAATTCCTTTGTTAAAATGGAAACTAATTTTTTCGCAAAGTGTTCATCAAATTGTATCACTTGGCTTGGCTGCCCAGGGGCTTCTCTATCAGCGCTTCCGTAGGTGTCAATTTGCAGGAATTTAATACCATCCTCCCTAAAAACTTTATATGTTGCATGAACTGATTCATGTATAGAGGTCCGATTTGCTTCAATTTTTTCCATTGCTGTTACACGAGCCATTTTCTTCCTCCTGTCCCGCTCCTTGTGCGGCACTTTACCAGAATTTCCACTCTCAAGAGCGGGTTATCAACAGCCGGATTATCCTCTTGGGACTGTCCGGCACTTGCAAAGCCACCGTAGCGGCATTACACTTTTTTCTCCTTTGCGGCGCCTTGCCGTGCGCGGTCTATTCCCGCCGTCAAAGTTATGGTCGTAAAGTATTAGCCTTCGAGTGTTCTCAAATAGCCATAGAAGTCTCCTTTTCTGCGAAGAGCGTGATCTGGTTGAACGCGGCAGGAACAAGCCGCGTTGTTGTGTTGTAGAGTGAGTACAAGCGGGAAGAAAACCGGAGGGGCTTGTTCCCCAGAGGACAGACGTATCCCGTTAAAAAAAGATGGCGGTGAGTATTAGAGAGAGAGAGAGAGAGAGAGAGAGAGAGCAAGAACCATGCCAAGCATGGTTACTTGAGGAAAAAGAAGTAAATATGTCTTTTGGGCAGGGTGTGCCGTACTGAACATACCAGTTAGGATATAGGGGTTTTTGGAATGTGTCAACACAGGGCAGCGGTTTGTTAAAATAAGATTTCCCCGAAGGGGGAAATCAAGGAGATTTGCTTTTCCTCTCCCTTTTTTCGTGTCCGTTTCGTGCTTCGCTGATTGAGTGGCTCCGCCACGAAATTTCGTGGGAAATCCGGGTGGTTCCAGGCCCGCGCGTTCATGCGGGGCGGGCTGCTTGACATAATTCCTGTTCCAGCTAAACTTATCTATATGGTAATGATGAAAGATTTAATCGCGGAGATTGAATCCCTCCCCGGTGAATGTCTGCCGGAACTATCCGGTTTTATTATGCGCTTAAAGGCGAAGCGGACACAGCGTTCTCAAACATCTGCGAAAAAAATTCACCTCACCAAAACCATGAAAGACTCATTACTCAAAAGCGAAAGCTTGCGTTCCTTAACAGGTTTGCTTCATACCAGCCTAACTGATGCGGAAATCCGCGCCGAAAGGCTCAAAAAGTATGAATGTATTGATTGATACCAATGTTGCGCTGGATGTATTGCTAAACCGCAGCCAGTTCTACGATAATTCCGCGTTTATTTATGTGTTGTCGGAAAACGGTTTTCTTGACAGTTATATATCCGTCTCCTCAATAACGGATATTTTTTACCTCACGCAAAAAGAGTATAGCAAGCAGAACGCCTATACGTCCATAAAAAAACTGATACAGGTGTATCATCCGGTTACAATAACTGATACGAATATTTTTCAAGCCTTTGAGCTTGGCTGGGATGATTTTGAAGACGCTGTTCAATATATTGCGGGAAGAAACATATCGGCGGATTATATCATTACGCGAAACGTAAAAGATTTTGCTGGCAGTTCTATTGAGGCTCTTACGCCGGAACAATTCCTTGACAGGGTAATTGATGAATAAAAGCGGAGCTGCCTGCGGCTTAGTTCGCGCCTTTATGCAGAGAGGAAACCGCGCGGCGATTTTTATGGCAGGGCTTCTCTGTTTGGCGAGCGTGTTCCCTGCTTTTGGGCAGAACGACGCGGCTTCGCGGTTTGCGCCGCCTTCGGGGTTTGTCCGCGAAAAGTACGAAGAGGGAAGTTTTGCCCTGTATCTGCGGCAGCTTCCCTTGAAGCCCGCAGGGGCGGTTGTCCGGTAT
>JAITHD010000059.1 GCA_031280155.1 Treponema sp.
ACGGCGACACCTATGAGGAAGCCTTTCGGAATATACATGAAGCAATGGAGGGCTGGATTGAAACTAAACTTGAAGCCGGTTTTTCTGTTCCGCCGCCTATTGATGAAAGCCAATACAGCGGTAAGTTTGTTCTTAGGCTTCCCAAAACACTCCATGCACGTTTGGCTATGGAAGCCGAGCAAGAAGGGGTTTCTCTTAACCAATACGCCTTATACCGGCTGAGTATGCAGCCTGCTGTTTCAGACAATATAGTTGTTCCCTTTAAGAATATCTAAATAGGGTCCACGGATTACACGGATTAACACGGATAAGGCAAGAGCAAGTTTCTAGCAATCGAGGGTTTTTGAATTATTTTTTTATCTGTATTAATCTGTGAAAATCCGTGTAATCTGTGGACCATGATTATAAAAGTCCGCGGATTCCGCGGATTGTGGAATTCGGGACAAAAAACGGCGGGGTTTCGCTTGAAACCTCCGCCGGGATCTTCGTGAATCAGGATGACCGGGTTATGCCGTCCCGTCCCATGTTCTGTAGTCTAGGGCCAATCGGGAATGACCTCAACCTCGCCGTTGGTGAGGGTCGCGTTGCCGAAAAGGAACGCCACGCCCCCGCCGAAGTACCCGTCAGGAGTGTAGAGGATCCGGTTTCTGATGTTCCAATACCCATACCCGTCTTTTCCAAAAGGCTTGTATTTGTAGTTAAAAGAAAACTTGCCCGCAGCGTCGTAGTTTGGAAGATTTATGATAGGACTTGGGGCAACACCTGTAAAAGCAGCTTTTTTAAAGATAAACTCGATGCCACTAGTGTCAAGAGTAAGCGTAGTGTTATCGATGCCACCATACGAACCTGCATTAACCAATGGCCAAGCGGGAAGAGGAATAAAAGTAATTGGCTCCATAGCAAACTTTCTATAACTCAAAGGGTACACTTTGACATCTGGTTCATAGAATATAGTTGTCGAGACAGCACCTGGGACTCCATTATTCTTTGCGAGAAGCAAGGGATCAAGTTTCTTTAACGCAAGCTTTACTTCCAAATCCAAACCAATAGTGCCGTTATTCCACGGATTGTCACCCGATTCAGTGACTTTCGACGATTGCTTCGCAAATCTAACATAATCCAGCCCATTTATCTTTTCCATATTAATGATGCTAGTAGAGGTATTACTACCGTTGCCCTCAAAAGTACTGGACACTCCTGTAACCTCTAGCTGAACCTGAATCGGATACATTGTTACCTTAATCTCATTTCGCTGGTTGGCTACAATAATAACCTCTTTTTTATAACCACTTCCGAGAAGCACTTTTTCCCCGGTCTGGGGATTCTGATTGGCGTGAGTACCTGCTAAAACCAATACTTGATAGTAATTGGAAGTGCTATTAGGCGCAACCGAAAGAACGATGCGATCCTCTCCTACGTTTGAGGAGGCTGAGGCAATAATATTTCCAGTGCTGGTGGCAAAATACGCCTCATAGTAGGTAACATAGTTCTTAGGCGCATCCAGCCCCACATCCGTTAACGCTCTGGACCCTGACTCCGCCGGGTTCAGGGACGAGCCGGACAGGGATATCACTACATTGCCGAGACCTCCAGCGCCGTTGCCGCTGCTGTCTGAAGAATCTTCCGGAGTCAGCCCGTTACACCCGCCCAAAAACGCAATAACCGCGGCAGCCCCAACAATACGAGTGATTTTGAAAGAAGAAAAACGTCTTTTGTTCATATAAACGCTCCTTAATATGGATTTAAGCGGATTCGGACCTATCTTTATGGTGATACAGGCGTTTTATCAGGATTCCATGACCGCTCTTTCTTATTTTAATTTGTATTTTTTATTTTTTCAATCTTTTTTTTTCTGGTTTTCTGTTTTTTTGAACCCCAGGGTCTGGAGACCCCAGCCGTCAATAGAACAGGCGGATTATCAATGGAGGTATTCTTAAAGATAACAACTATATATTCAAAATTTCCAAGAGCATTTTGTTTCAGTTTGTACTATACTAATCTATATCATGCGTATATCAATAGGTCAAATTAATTCCGCCATTGGCGATTTTTCCGGCAACAAGGAAAAAATACTGGCTTTCAGTAAAAAAGCCGTAAAAGAACATCAAGCGGATATGATACTCTTCCCTGAATTAGCGGTGTGCGGTTATCCGCCTATGGACCTGCTGGATCAAGATCGATTTGTAGAGATGAACGTGAGAACACTGCGGCGGCTGCAGCAGGAACTGCCTGGGGATATCGCGGTAGGGCTGGGCTTTGTCAATCGAAATCCCTACGCTCACGGCAAGTCTCTGGTCAACGTCTACGGAGTAATTTTAAAGGGAGCCCTGGTTTTTGAACAGGCGAAAACCCTCCTGCCTACCTACGATGTTTTCGACGAAGCCCGAAACTTTGAAAGCGCCCAAGAATGGAACGTCTTTGAGTGGAAAGACCAGCGCATCGGTTTTGCTATCTGCGAAGACGTATGGCGGGAAACCGTTATTCCCGGAACCAACTACGGCAAAGACCCAGTCCGCAAGCTCTTGGATCAGGGCATTACCCTGCTCTGCGCTCCTTCGGCGTCGCCTTACATTGCGGGAAAGCTCAATGTCCGGCGGGCTTTAGCCCAAGGGATCAGCCGGCGGGGAAATATCCCTATGGTCTATATCAACGCCGTCGGCGCAAATGATTCTATTATCTTCGACGGACGGTCCTTTATCATTGATCCGTCGCCTCCTTCCAAAGACCCTCAAATCCGTCTCAACGCCAAGGCTTTTGAGGAAGACCTCGTTACCTGGGATACTGCCGCGCAAGATCACCCAGAGATTTCCCTAAGCCCTCAGTCCAAAGACGAAGACCCTTTCAAGGCAGGGCTGCCCAGAGACGAGTTAGACGTGCTGGAAGACGCTTTGGTTATGGGGATTCGGGATTATATGAAAAAATGCGGTTTTACCCGGACTCATCTGGGACTTTCCGGCGGGATTGATTCAGCCCTGACCGCCTATTTGGGGGTGAGAGCCGCAGGCAGGGAAAATACGGTCTGTTTCAGTATGCCCTCCCGATTTTCTTCCCAAGGCTCAAAGGATGACGCCGCGGAGCTGGCGGAAAATCTAGGGTGCCGGTATGTTTCGCTGCCTATTGAGCCGGTATTTACCAGTTTTCTTACAGCCTTGGAAGGCGTTTTTGAACAGCGCCCCTTTGATCTTGCAGAAGAAAATCTGCAAGCCCGAATCCGGGGGGTTTTGCTCATGGCTTTTTCCAATAAGTTTGGTTCTATGCTGCTTACCACCGGCAACAAAAGCGAGCTTGCTATGGGATACTGCACCCTTTACGGCGACACCAACGGTTCCCTGGGACCGATAGGGGATCTTTTCAAGACCGAGGTCTTTGCCCTATGCCGAAGAATCAATGAAAAAGCCCTTGCCTCTACCGGCAAGGCGATTATTCCAGAAGCGATCCTCACCAAAGCGCCTTCTGCGGAACTGAGACCTAACCAGAAAGATCAGGACAGCCTGCCCCCTTATGAAGTATTGGATCAGATTCTCAAACTCTACCTGTTTGAGAATTTATCCAAAGACGAAATCGTTGATCGCGGGTGGGACGAGAAACTTACCGCGGATATCATCAAAACCGTCGCCCGCTCCGAGTTTAAACGCCGCCAAGCCCCGCCGGTACTTAAAGTATCCAAGCGGGCTTTCGGCATGGGCCGGCGTATGCCCATAGCCAGAGCTATATACGAGATTTGAACAGCCTCTGCCGGCGGCATTCAATCGGACTTAGTTCAGGGTCCGGTAACGCCGCCGGTTCCCTATGCTTAAAGGGAACAGCTATATATACCACAGATGAGCCGCTTTCATATAGTTCTCTTCAAGAAGGTCTGCTATTTTCTTGACCACATTACGCCTTATTTCAAGCTCTACAGGCATTGTAGGGTCTTGATGGATTT
>JAITHD010000123.1 GCA_031280155.1 Treponema sp.
TATGCCCGGCGCAGGTTGTACGGATAATTCCCAAACTTTTCCCACAGCCGCGCCGCTATCAGGGTTTCTATCAGCTCTCCCAGGGATCGGCTCAGTCCGCCGAGATTTTTCGTCATCCGCGCAACCAGTTTTTCCGTCTTTGCAATCCGTTTATCCGTCTCTGCCATCTGTTTTTCCGTCTCTGCAATCCGTTTATCCGTCTCTGCCATCTGTTTTTCTGTCTCTGCCATCTGTGCCTTAGTCTCTTTGGACTGGTCCGCCAATTCCTGCAGCGTCTGCTTAATCTCTTTGGACTGCTCTTCCAATACTTTTTGAAGCCGGCATTCCGCCTCGATCCGTTCTTTTGAAAGCCGCTCGATATTTTCGCGGGTTTCCATCAATGCAGCCCATACTTTTTCAAAGGTTAAACCCATTACAGGTTCAGTCATGGTTCCCTCCGTTCTAATATATCTAAACAGTAATCAATACCCTGTTTTTTGACAACTATACATTCGGGAATGGCGGATATGATGAAAAATACGTTGTATCCCAAGGTTCATAATTTTTTCCTCTTGATAATCTAAAAACCCTAGAGTATCATACGTTTGGTCGTATTATATAATCATAGATTGGATGTCATTGACGGCTTCTATACATTGTTTGGCATGAAGTTGATTTAAGGAAACATTTTGTATGGGTGAAAAAAATATTTGTTACCAGCCCTTGTGCTGGCAGGAGCCGGGCTTATTCGGGAACTCCTATATGAGAAAAATACAGGGATTGAGACTGAAAAGATTTCGGCATTAATACAGAATATGAAAAAACGAGGCAAGTCAAAGCTGCAATTTGTCGCTCTTGGAGGCGGGCAGGAAGTCGGGGCAAGCTGTTATTTCCTCCAAATTGACGACGCATATATCCTGCTTGATTGCGGTAAATCTCCGGCAGGTTCTTGCGCTCCTGATTTTACCGCAATTTTAAAGCCTCCATTTTTGGAATCTCTCGGTCAAATCAGCCAAATCTTCATCTCTCATAGTCATTACGATCATATTGGGGCTTTGAAAGACCTCGCCGACCAGTGCCGTAATGCAGGGGTCTACGCTACTCCTATCACAAAGGCGCTGCTCTTTCATATTTTCTGGAATCTCAATAATCGGCAGAGATATTTGTCTGAAAACGCTCAAGAGCTGGATGAAATTATGGCGGATATAACGATCCGTTCTATTATTGAGACCGGCTATTGCAGAGAAATTCTTCTCCCCGGTTATACCGCTACGTTCTACGAAGCGGGACACATTCCCGGCGCGGCTATGGTGTACCTTCAAACCCTGGACCGCAGGATTCTCTATACTGGAGATTTTTCTTGCCGAGCCAGCGCTTTGACCTCTCCCTATATATTGCCGGAAACTCTATCATTTGATACAGTTATTATATGCGGTCTTCACGCCAAACATCCGAACCTTCCGCCGGGAAGAGACCTCCAGTCCCAGTTATCTTTCATAAAACGCAAACTCGAACAGGGGCGCTCAGTGCATCTGGAAACAATACAGCTCACTAAAGGATGGGAAATTTTACACATTATGAATAAAGAAATGCGGAAAAAGACCATGCCCTTACTGCCCATTTATATAGATCGTTCTTTGTGCCTGTTGGCTGAAGAAATGGAGCGGATGCATATACCAGTACGGGAAGCGTGGAATTATGTAGGGACTCCTCCAAGAGGCGGGCAGTGTATCATGATCGGTCGAAACCCGTCGCCGCGGTTTATGTCGATCAAGGTTGATTTCTCGCTGCATCCCACATATAGAGAACTGGCGGATTTTATTGAAAAGTATAATCCGAAAACCGTTGTGCTTGTTCATACCGGGACCTCGGAATTTCAGACCGAAGCCAATTATTTGGAAATGGAATTGCTGGCTAAAGCGTCTTCCGTGAGTCAATTGATTTATGCTGAAACCGGCGCAATATATACTCTTTAATTACAAGGAGACAGTATGATATCAAAAGAGATTCTTTATAAAATCAATGAAGTTATCGAAATACGGAGAAAAGGTCATATAGGCGCTCTGTGTGTGGCTGAAAACATGGTGATACGGGAACTGTGTCTGCACCCTGATTTTGAGCTTCAGAAAATCGTTCAATCGATTAACGCGAAAAAAGAATCCAACCCCTACAACGAACACCAAATTATTGGGATTCTTCAGTCTCTCAAACTGGGGAGCCGCGCCGAGCGGAGAGAGATTATCCAATCCGCCTTAGAGATGACCCAGGTTCTATACGATTTCTTTAACGGCGATCTCCTTGGGTACAAGCGGTTCCTGAACTGTGAACAAAAGTCTTATGATAATCTTTCAAGAGACTATTATACCACTTGGATGCGGTGTATCCTGATTGGGCTTTTTACAAAGTTTCCTCAACTTGAAAAACTTTCTTTTTCAGCGGATGTTTATTGCCGCGGAGGAGTACGCTGCAAAGCCTGTCTGACCGACATCGTGCATAAGGTATACAAGATTATAGGATCGAACAAGCAGATTGAAGAGACTCAAGAAGAACAGCTCGCCCAGAAAGAAAAGGAAATTCTGCGGCTCAATGAAATGCTTGAGGAAATACAAAACGAATTTGAAATGAGGCTTGAAGAAAGCAAGACCCAAGAGATTACCAGTTTTTTTCAAGCCCTGAATTCTGAAAAATACGGCTATATTCTGGACGGACTGTTTTCAGCCAAAGCGGGACTTGAGGAGCTGCGTAAACAGAACTACGAACTTCCTCTTGAAATAAACGGACTTACTATATTAGTGAGAAAGCTCATTCAGTTCGTGAAAGACAGCGGGATCAACCCCGTGATCCGTACCGGAGAAGACCTGACGGTAACAAGCCATGATATAGAAAGTTATAACTATTTAGGTTCTCCCTTTGTTTTTGAAGGGGAAAAAAAACATGTAACGGTTATTTCACCGGGCTGGATATACAAAGAAAAGGATATTCACCTATCCAGACCAACTATTAAAGAGGTAACAAAGGAATCAGTATAATGATAGAAGATCATGATGAACTATGCGTAGGCATTGATTTGGGAACCACCAATTCGGTTCTGGCTATAACTAATATCACTCCCGGAGGAGCGATTGTAAGTAAAGTGGTTGATATTGCCCGATATGAAGATATCTATTCCAATCCCTCGGCGGATACTATCAGGGGGAGCACCACTAAAAAACCCCTCCTTCCATCCTGCGTATACTATCGGCAGAACCAAAACGGCGAGCTTAAGCCCTTGGTAGGGGATGTCGCTAAACGGCTGTACAGTGTGAGACCTCAGTTCGTTTCCCGTTCAGTTAAAAGCCTTATGGGACAGACCAGCGTTTACGGTCTCAGCGCTGACGTGCCGGACAAAACCCCGGAGTCTATATCCGCCCAAATCCTCAGACACATGCTTTACGAAGTGAAGCGGGTATACCACAAAGACATTACCGACGCGATCATCACGGTACCCGCGAGTTTTGACGCGGCTATGTGCCAAGCCACACTCAAAGCCGCAGAGCTTGCGGGGATCAGGACAATGAATCCAGACGGAACCAGACGGCAGATTCTGCTTTCCGAACCTAATGCGGTAATGTATGATCTGCTTAATCAAATACAAAAAGGAGAAATTCCATCGCATATTCTGGATACTGCCAAGAAGCAAAAAGTGATGGTTTTTGATATAGGCGGCGGAACTTTGGACATTACCCTCCATGAGATAAGCAGAAATGAGAAGAACAAAGACCTTATGCAGATGGACGAAATCGCCACGAACCGCTATACCCGCCTTGGGGGAGACGATTTTGATTTGCTCATAGCTCAAACTATGTTTGAACGATACCGCAAACAGTATCGGAGTACCCAAGAAATAGTACAAAAAATAGATTCCAGCAGAGACGACGTTATCGCCCAGCTCCTCATTTACGCGGAAAATATGAAGATCGATATAAACGAGCAGGTTTCCAACACCCAGGATGATACCTGGGGAAGCGAAGATATTGTGAGTTCTACCGGCGGACGTATGCATAACGGATACGCATACGACGACGTGTTTACCAAAACTGAATTAGAGCATATCCTTGGTCCCTTTATGGGACACCAGCTACAGTATGACGACTACAAACGGATTGATGCAATACAAGACGACGCATTGATTAATACCATTATCTATCCTATTTTAGAGGTGCTGAAAAAAGCCGCTCAAAAACTACAGGTTGAGCAGGTCCCGGTAGATGCGGTTGTATTAAATGGCGGCATGTCAAAACTGTATCTTATACAGGAACGGCTTGAACATTTTTTCGGGTTCAAGCCTATTCTTGCGCTTGATCCGGATCAGTCGGTCGCTCGAGGCGCCGCGGTATATCATTATTATTTGCATAAATACGGCGAATCCGATGGAGTCTTACCGGTAAACTCTCAAAGTTCTCCGCCGTCGGCAGAGTCGAGGACGCTGAATATCCAAAACATACAGGGTATTCATCTGCGGAAAACCATATTGAATGACGCCTTGTATCTGGGAATGAGCGGAGGCGCTCATGAGCTGCTGGTAGACGCGGGTTCAGACCTGCCTTTTACGTCGGATCGTAAAGACGGGTTTTCTATTAATCCAGGGCAGACAAAAATCAAGATTCCTATTCGCAAAAAAGAAGGAAATAATACATTTGTAACCATAGCCTCTGGGGAAATATCTTTTGAGAAGCCCTATCAGGATACGGCAGGCGTTTCTATACGGTTCAGTTTAAGCCGAAATAAAATTCTGTCCTTTGAAGCTCATACAGAATGGGAAAAAGGCTCAACCATTATCTATATAGATAAGAGCGGCAGTACCAGCGCCCGTTCCCTGGTAATACCGAAACAAGGAACGACCCTCATTCCTCAAAATGAAATTTCCCGTTTGTCAGATATATGCAATCAGCGGAGAAAAAATTCATTCAACAAAGTGTATAATAAAAACACTAATAAAATTATCAAAACCTGTATCAATACCATTTCTCGATGCGGGAATCCGAAGGATTTCGGGATTCCCATTATTGCGGAACTGCGGAAACAGACCCAGCAGCAGCCCCACAAACGGGATGAATTTTTTATTCAGCGGCTGCTGGTATTAGCTCGGAAGCTGGGGGTTCATTGGGAACCTAAACATCAGGAAGCGCTAATTGCCTGCTGTTTAAGCATTGCCGAGGCGGTCACCTATACGGCTATCAGTATAAGCGGCGAGCGGGTAACGACGATCAACGAGGCGATACGCAATATCGGGCTTCTTGGCACTATGGAACAGAAAACAGTTCTTCTTTCTTATCATAATAAAGATAAACGGTATGAAGAAGCGCTGATCTATGCTCACGGGGTTTCCCAGACTGAAATCAAGTGGATTTTTGATCAGATGCTTGCGATAATCTCTGGAGCAAGCCTCTGGGCTATTGGAGTAGCCCTACAGCGGAATGGAAAAGCCCAAACTTCGCTTAATCTGGAAACCGTGGCGACTAAGCTCCTTGACACGCTGGAATCTCATAGCCTGAACGGTAATAATCAAGCGTCGGCGCTGCTTTCATTAGGATTAATCTGCGATCAGCGGGGAACCGCTATTGATCCAGTAGATAAAACTTTTGCGCTCCATACAGGAGAACGGATTCAAAAGATCATGAAATATTATGAACCGACAAAACAATACCGTATTGTATTACAGCTCATCAACGGCGATTTTTTGAGCAAAGAAGACGAAGCCTTCCTGCTCCAAAAGATTACAGATATTGAAGACTGATTTCAGATCAGCCGCCTCACGCGCCTCAAGGCGAGGGTTTACGGCGGACAGGATAAAAAAATAGAAAAAGCCCCGGAGAAGAGGATTTCCGGGGCTTTTAGTTTTATCCAGTTTACTATGCTATTGCTTTTCCTTCAAATCCACCGGATCCAGCAACAAGACCCGCCCGTCGTCCCGTTGGGTCAGAATCAGCAAGCCTTGAAAGTTAATTCCCGCATAGGGATGAATCGCAATCGACGATTGAGCTTGTAAAGTCAAATTATTGTCAAACCGCCCAATGTAGAGGTTTCCGCCGGAAGAAATCATCGCATAATAACTGCCGTTTTTCTCCCAGAGCAAACTATCGGCGTGAATATCGTCGTCTCCCTGCTCGGTTATGGTCAAGGTGTCAGTATTAATTTTCACAAAATGTATAGCTCCCCCAGCCTGACTTTCCCTTGCCAACGCAAGAATCGTTTTATTATCAATAAAGATCACGGTTCTTATATTTACTGTGTTGAACGCAGACCGCTGAAACTCTTCACCGGTCTCACTGTTTACCCGTACAATATACCCATACGGCGCATTTCTTGCGGCTATGACCATTCCAACAACTCCCATAGGCACGCCGTCTTGACGAACCACAAAGCCGCCTTCTTCGTCTTCACCGTCGCCGCTATCGCTAGAAGCGTCCTTTCCAGTTTGACTGGCGTTGTCAGACTTGTCTGGGTCGTCTCCGCTCTCTTCAGAATCCTCACCGCTGTCTTCACCGTCTTCGCTCTCATCCTTTGCGCCGTCGTCCTCGCTGTCGCTGGCATCGTCAGACCCGTCCTGTCCGGCTTGACTGCCTGCGCCGTCCTTGCCGTCTCCGCTTCCGTCAGAACCGTCTCCGCTCCCGTCAGAACCGTCTCCGCTCCCGTCAGAACCGTCTCCGCTCCCGTCAGAACCGTCTCCGCTCCCGTCAGAACCGTCTCCGCTTCCGTCAGAACCGTCTCCGCTTCCGTCAGAACCGTCTCCGTCAGTCCCAGTAATATCTTGTCTATCGCTTTGCGCTTCTGAGCGTTTCTGATCCGCGAAATCTTCAGCCCCCTGAGCCGCTTCCCGATCCCTTGCTAAAGCCGCTTCCCGATCCGCCAATTCTTTGGCTTTTCGATCTAATTCAGCTTGGCGAGCCGCCGCTTCCTCAGCGCTCAACCGCGCCCGTTCTCTGGCAAGGCGTTCTCGTTCAGCGTCAAGCGCGGCGCGTTCAGCGGCGATTCTCGCTTCTTCCGCAGCGATAGCCTCCCGCAGCCGCCGTGCGGCTTCTTCCGCTTCTTCCGCTTCCCGGTCTTTCAAATCCGCCATTGCGGTACGCCGTGCGGCGCCTTCGTCTTCGTCGCTTCGGCGCATTTCCTCAACAACCTGAGAACCGCTCAACGCTGAAGTGTCTACCGCGCTGGCTGAACCAGCGGTGGCGTTATTTAACGGGATAAGGATAAGGGTTCTCCCGGGCCAATCGCTGAAACGGGTAGACAGTCCCGCTCTTTCTGGAGTGAGCTGCTGGACAACCGCGGTTTTATAGGTGTTAGTGAAATAATTCCAATTTTCTCGAAATACCGCGTTATAAATCGTGATGTATTCCGCTAAAAGCGCGGCGTCCTGAGCTGAATAATTATAAGCTCCCTCCAAATATCCCTGAATAATGAGCCTAAGATTTCTAATATGATCAACTCCTACGCCCGGACCAAGCCCAAAAATATCCGCGTCCAGTTTGTTCCCTTCTGGAGGAGTTACCGAATGAATGACAAAATATCGGTTAGTCCCGCCGTTCCGCTGGGCGCCCCCCCTGATCGCGGCGCCTAGGGGATATCCAATATTCCAGATTTGGGATCGCGTATTGACCTGGGCCGGAGCGGTAGGACCTGTATAATTCTGAAATTCAATCTGTCCCAGTCCTTTATCGAGTTCGGATCGGTCAACTTGCTGGGACTGGAGCATTCCGGGGATACTAAAAAACAACCCTACGAATAGGAGATATACGAATTGAATAGGGTAAACTTTCAGATTTTTCATAAAAATCACGGTCCTTAATCCGATTGGGATTAAGCGCCGTCGGGTGTTTGCCCGACCTCCTTATGATTAAAATATCTTTTATTATTTCGGTTAATTCTATAGGGAAGTTTACTTTAATTCAGGAATTGAATCAAGCCGTAAATTGAAAAAAAACTATAATTTTCCCTGTCAGAGAGAATGTCCCTGAACCGTAAGACAGGGCTTCAAAACTATGTTCCCTAACTCCCAAAACGCGGGGATATATGGGCTGGCGAAAACCAAGAATATCCCTGGGATTTCTCAATACTGGGCAGTAAAGCCTGAGAGCTTCAGCTTGTTGTTCCCAGTATTTTCAGGGTGTATAATAGCTCTAAGGAGAAAAATATAATGATCGTATCTTCAAGGAAAAGGATAAGGATGCCGAGCTTCCGCACCGTATGGGCAACGTTGCAGGAAGCGGCGGAAGCCCGGAAAATCATGGAAGCGGACTTTGACCGGCGGACGGCGGAAGCACAGCGGCGTTCGGAAGCGCTTGACCAGCAGATGGCTGAGACGGATCGCAAGATTAAAGAACTCGCCGAAGAACATCAGAAGACAGAACTGGTAGCAGCGGCAATGTCAAAGCGGGTAGACAAGATGGCGGAAAATCTTGGAGGCTTGAACCGGTCAATGGGAGAGCTGATAGAGA
>JAITHD010000133.1 GCA_031280155.1 Treponema sp.
AAGACTAGGTGATAATGAGCATAAGACCTACCCCCGCGGCGTGGGGAAGTAACGTCTATGGATAAAGCGGCTCCGGCTCTTGGAAACAGGAGTGAAACCGCCGTAGAAATACCCGCTTAGAAAAAAGAAAAAAGAAAAAAGCGGGAAGGAAGTAGAAATCTTGGGGGAGCAAGCCTCGAAAGAGACCCAAGCCCCAAGTCCCTGCCTTTAGGTATGGGGTAGCTGACTTAAGTTAGGGCTTATCTATATTTGAGGTAGAAAAGTATGACAAACAACAAACAACCCCGGGTAATCGATATCTTTGATACCACGCTTAGAGATGGTGAACAGGCTCCCGGATGCAGCATGAATTTACAGGAAAAACTGGAAGTTGCCCGAAGACTTGAAAGACTGGGGGTGAGCGTCATCGAGGCTGGATTTCCTGCCTCAAGTCCGGGAGATTTGGAATCGGTTAAAACCATAGCGGAAATCCTTAAAAATTGTTCGGTAGCAGGCTTATGCCGTTCTCTGGAAAAGGACATTGACGCAGCCCGAGCAGCCCTGACCAAGGCGGCGCAGCCCCGGATTCATGTATTCCTCGCTACTTCTCCAATCCACATGGAATATAAACTCAAGATGCTGCCGGATCAAGTCCTTGAACAAGCGGCGGCCGCAGTGAAGTACGCTAAAAAATTCTGTTCAGACGTAGAATTTTCCGCAGAAGACGCATCCCGCAGCGATCCGGATTTTGTATGCCGGGTTTTTAAGGCAGTCATTGATGCCGGGGCAACAGTGGTAAATATTCCTGATACAACCGGCTATGCGATGCCGGAGGAATTTGCCCAACTGGTTCAGTATATAAAGGAACATACCCCCAACAGCGATAAGGCGAAGATATCCATGCATTGTCACAATGATTTGGGGCTTGCGGTTGCCAATAGTTTGGCTGCGGTTGGGGCTGGAGCGGATCAGGTGGAATGTACAATTAACGGCATCGGCGAGCGGGCTGGGAATGCTTCGCTGGAAGAAATCGTCATGGGATTGCGAGTCAGAAAAGATTATCTTCATGTGGATACTCGGATCGATACCACCCAGATTTATGCCGCAAGCCGGCTTGTGAGTCAGGTAACTGGCGTGAATGTCCAGCCCAACAAAGCCATAGTGGGTGAAAATGCCTTTGCTCACGAAGCAGGGGTTCATCAGCATGGAGTCCTGGTGAATCGGGCGACTTACGAGATTATGACCCCTGAATCAATCGGTATTCCGAAGAATCGAATGGTTTTGGGCAAACATTCAGGACGTCATGCTTTTGAGGAGCGTCTCAAAGAGTTAGGGCTGACCCTAGATGAAGCGGCGCTGGAAGCGGTTTTTACCCAGTTCAAGATGCTTGCAGACAAGAAAAAGGTAGTGAGCGATCCGGATATTGAAGCCCTGGTTATGGGAGCTTCCGCATTAACCCCTGAAACCTATAAGCTGGATCGGTGGGTAGTAAATTCAGGTTCTACGTTAAGTTCTACGAGCACTATCCGGCTTCAGCATAAGGACGGTGAATTTTTGGAGTATGTATCCGTAGGGCATGGACCTATTGATGCGGCCTTCAAAGCGATCAATCAGATCATCAAAAAAGAGCCTGAACTTGAGCATTACGACTTGCGGGCTATTACCGGCGGTGAAGATGCCCAGGGCGAAACACGGGTTAGAATTGCTTGGGAAGGCCGGCGCTGGAACGGTCGGGGGGTTTCTACGGATGTGATAGAATCTTCTATAAAAGCTTATATTGCCGCAATAAACGCTATGGAATGGGAAACCCCAGTAAAGTAGAACGGCTGTCCCCCAAAAATAATCCCTGCCAAAATTGGCAGGGATTATGTATCCGAGGCTTGTTTAGAAAGGCTTATTATTTCGGCATGGCGTCCCGTTTAATCTGTAAAAGTTCTTGCAGCCCCAAACGGTTAAGTTGCGCCACATACGCATCCCATTCAGCGTCAATACTCGCTTGTCCGCTTACCCATTCAGCCTGTTTCTGCCGCACATAGGCTGTTAAGGCTTGTTCAATATCCGCAGAGCGTCTTAACTTTTCTTCAGCTATCCAGAGCGCAGGCATAGGAGTTTCCTCAAGATACGGCGCATAGAGGGCATCCGCAATATCCTTCTCTGGATACTCGGAGTTCTTTCCCTCTGGAGGCAGCAGCTTATAGCCGGGTCTCCTGAATTTCGGCATTGATACAGTCCAGAGCCGCCCCCATTCATACTGCTTGGTCTTTTCTTCGGGCCAGTCAGTGGTGTCAATTTCTTGGTATTGTCCGTCCGGCAGTTTTTCAAATTTTAACCCGATTGGTCCATAATCACATTCAATAGAGTGCTGCTCGCTATATACATTGTCCAGCCATCGAATAATGGTAATAGGATTTGCGGCTTTATCGGTAATAACCATCTGGGTCCGAAAAATACTAACCCCAAAACCATTCCGCCGAAATACCGGCTTGGAAACATTGGGAGCTTTTAATACCGGCAAAGGCTCATAATCGAACCGCAGACTGCTAGGATTGTTATGGAGGGGAGCAGCAAAATCGCCGGCTCCGTAAGCAATAGAAACCCCGTAAAGTCCCTGCAAGCCTTTTGCTTTCCACGCCGCATTATCTTGAGTGAAAAGTTCAGGGTCTATCAGCCCGTTAGCATAGAGATCCGCAAAATACTTGATAAATTCCTGGTATTCAGGACGGATAACCGTATTTTCAACCTGTCCATTGATTACCGCAAAGTATCCCGCATTAGAACCGGCGCCGCTGGCGTTGAGCCCAAACCAACCTGCAAGGGTCCCTAAATTCAGGTTATTTGGGTCCCCAGAAAAGGGGATGATCTTCTGTCCATTCACCGGAGGAATCCGATCACGGAAAGCCATAAGGACATTTTTAAATTCTTCCGTAGTGGTCGGCATGGATAAACCAAGGTCGGCAAGCCATTTCGTGTTAATGAACGGAAGGAAACTAACCAATGGTTCTCCTATCACATAAGGAGGCGAATAAATATGACCATCCGGCAGGGTCATAGTATCCCGTACTCCCGGATAATTGAGGGCTTCTTTGATATTCACCGTATACTTTTCAATCAGATCTTCTAGGGGAAGAATCATCCCTTCTTTCGCCATATTCATAACATCATTATTGGTCAGAAGCCAACCGCCAATAACATCTGGGTAATTGCCGCTGGCAATGAGAATGTTCTTCCGTTCCAGCGCAGCCTGATAGGGAAAGAGCATCAGGTCTGCATGAACATTGGTTTCCTTTTCTAAAATGTCGTATAAGCCCTTTTCTTCAGGCTTACCGTTGTCGTCTACGAGTAACGAAAAACTTTCTTTTTCCTTTACAATAGGAAAACCCGTCGTATTAAGGTTGCTCATATTAGCGTTAAGTCCGGCACCTCCGCCTTGCTGTTGGGACTGCTGGGGCTGTTGTTTTTGGCATCCCGCCAATATCACCAAGAATAAAGCGCTTAGGCTTAGAACCTTCATACCTTTTTGTTTCATAGATATCCTCCAATTAGTAATTTTATCCTATAATTAGGAAATATTTTAATTATAATAACTTGTTTTTATTTTTGTCAAGTCTTTTTTAAGATTGCCCGGTCTCCTGTCTTAATCACCCTTTCAGGGAACCAACGGTTACGCCTTTGACAAAATGCTTTTGAATAAAGGGATAGAGTATCATAACCGGTATATTGGAAACCACGATGAGAGAATATTTCATCATTTCCTTGAGGGCTTCCATTCGTTCTTTTTCCTTGAGGGCTTCAGCGGTTAATAAGGTCTGAGGCATATCGGCGTTGAGCAGTAATATATACCGCAATTCCATCTGCAAAGGCTGTTTCTCCCGAGTGCTGAGATAGAGCAAGGCTGAAAAGTAGGAATTCCAATGTCCCACGCCATACCACAGTACCAGAATAGCAATAATCGCGCCGGAAATGGGCAGTACCATACTGAAAAAGAAGCGGGTATTCCCGCAGCCGTCGATTTTAGCGGCGTCCAGCAGTTCCCCCGGAATATTGGTCTTAAAAAAGGTTCGGGCAACCATCATGTTATACACGCTGAGAGCCCCAGGAACCACCAAAGCCCATACAGTATCAAGAAATCCGACGTTTTTTACCACAAGATAGGTTGGAATGAGTCCGCCGGAAACGAACATGGTAACAATATAGAAGATGGATATGGCTTTTCTGCCGTAAAAATCATTCCGAGAAAGCGCGTATGCCGTAGGAAGGGTCAAGGCAAGATTTATGGAAACCCCCAAGACCGTATACCACAGGGAATTAAAAAAACCCCGCATAACTGAACCGGTTTCAAAAACCCGTTTGTATCCGTCCCAGTTCAATCCTACAGGATAAAAAATCACCTGTCCGCTGGCGACCTTTATGGGATCACTCACCGACGAGATGATCACGAAATAAAGAGGATAGGCGACAATAAAAAATATAAGGGTCAAAACGATAAAGACAATCCAATCAAACAGCTTATCTTCTAAAGAAAGCCCGGTAACCGTATGTTTCATAGCAATATTCTCCTTGTTCCCGCGCTATTACCACAGCGCATTGTCTGACAATTTACGAGATATGGTATTGACGGTTATGAGCAATACCGCATTAACCGCTGAATTAAAAAGCCCAATCGCAGTAGAATAAGCCATATCATTATGAATGATGCCGACCTTGTACACATAGGTAGATATGATTTCCGATACGTTAAGATTCAAGTCATTTTGCAGGGCGTAGGCTTTTTCAAAACCAATAGAAAGCATACTGCCGAATGAGAGAATAAGCAGCATTACCGCGATAGGCATTATAGAAGGGAGATCAATATAGAGAATCCGCTGAAGTTTTGATGCGCCGTCTACAATGGCGGCTTCATGAAATTCAGGACTTACCCCGGATAAGGCGGCAAAATACACCACCGAACTCCAGCCCATTGACTGCCATATACCAGACCACACATATACATGCCGCCAGGTGGTTCTCAGTCCCATAAAGTTTATAGGGTCTATACCCGCCAGTCCTATAAGTTTATTAACCATCCCGATTCGAGGAGATAAAAACAAGAGGATCATACCGCTCATGACGACTACAGATATAAAATTAGGCGCATAGGTAACTAATTGAATTACTTTGCCGTAATGTTTATGCCGAAACGAATTAATGAGCAGCGCAAGGATAATCGGTATTGGAAATCCCGCAGCTAAAGAGTAGATACTCAGTACAAGGGTATTCACAATGATTTGTATTGCATTGGGAGAATCGAAAAACCGTATAAAATGACTCAATCCGATCCATTCGCTTCCCCAGATGCCTCTTCGTACAGAATAGTCCCGGAAGGCGATCTGAACCCCATAGATAGGCAGATAGTGAAAAACCAGGGTAATAATAATACCCGGCAGACAAAATAGGTATAAATCCTTATTTTCAAGGATCCGCGCCAGCGGCGATTTGACAGTATTTATCATGTGCAGTTCTCCTTGAGTATTATCATATACCGATAAAATTTATTTTATCAAGAAAAAGTTTATAAATTTTTATTTAAAATATAAGAGAGCATAACCCAGGGGTATAAACCGTTCTCTAACTTTCCATCACAGCGATACTCGTACACACTTCTTCCCAAGAAAAAACTTCCAGATTGATTATGCCCGAAAAATTGACCAGTTCCAGCGCAAGCTCTTGAAACCAAAAAGCGTTCTTGCATAGAGACCGGTGATCCGGAAGTCTGGAATCTGCCGCGGCTTTTTCTCGATCAATATCGTGGAGATGAATTTCCTGAATCCGGTTTCTATAGCGCTTAAAAAAATGAGCGGGATTTTTTCCTTCAAGCAGCAAGTGTCCTGTATCCATACAAAGCGGCGTTTCCGGGGGCATATAAGGCAAAAGCGCCTCAAGTCCGCCGGGAACAGTATTTTCCACCAGAAAACGATGTATTCCAAACCGTTCAAACCAAGAACCCATAAGCCGAGCCTGAGCCTCTCTATTTTCCGGAGGTCCGGGGTGCAGGATATAGTGCCGAATAAGGGGAAGGAGCTGGACGATTAGATTCTCATGGGTTTTGGATAAGACATCAGGAAGGTGGACGGTAAAGGTAAAACGACGGCGATACCTCTGAATTTCCGCCCATTCCCTATCCAGCAGAGATTGTACGTTATCGTCATAGATGAAAAAGAGGAATTCTACTCCCTGAATGAAGGATTTATCTTCCAGAAATCTAAGATTTTCAAGGTAAGTTCCGGGAATAACCCAGGAAGGAACGGTATACCCCATTATTTGACCTTCAGGGGAATACCTGAAATCATGAATTCCACGGCATCCGCGGCTTCAGCGATTCGCCGATTCGCCTCGGCAAGGAGTATGTTGTAGCGTCGGGTAGTTTCGTCAAAGGGGATATTTCCCAATCCGGTTTCATTGCTCACCAGGACGCAGTGGGTCATCCTTTGGATGAAGTCCTTCAGAATGTCCGAAAAATCCGCTTCCCTCTGATAATACATGAGATTATTTATCCACATAGGAATACAGTCTACCACCGTATATGGTCCAGATGCGGCAATAGCCCTGTCCAAAGCAATCGGTTCCTCGATAGTAACAAATCCCCCGAAAGCCGCCCGTTCTTTTTGATGCCTTGCAATCCGTTGATTCATTTCATCGTCCAAAGGATACGCTGTGGCGATGAAAGAAATCGGCGGGGTCCATTGCTTGCAGGCGATTTCCAATGCCCGCCGGGATTTCCCCGCTTTGACGCCTCCGGTGATAAGGGTGATCATGCTATAAGTCCTCCTCTTTTTTGGGGTATCCTAATTCCATAAGCGCGTTTTCCGCTTCCGTAATTTCGTCATAGGCTCTGGTTTCAGCGGCATAGATAATCGAATTCTCATGTCCCTTCCCTAACAGCAGCACTAAATCGCTGTCCTGAGCAAGTGCGAAGGCTTTTCTGACTGCCTCGGGACGATCAGGCAGTAAAAAGAGGGCGTCTCCGATTTTTTTATCATGAATTCCCTTTGCGATTTCTTCTAATATAGCTATTGGTTCTTCTCCGCGAGGGTCTTCATCGGTGAGAATGATTATATCTGACCACGCTGAGGCGATTCGTCCCTGTTCGCGCCGCTTTTTGGTGTCCCGTTCCCCGGCTGAACCAAAGAGACTGATGATCCTGCCTCTTCGCTTATCCAGCCGGGACCGAAGAGGCGGAAAAACAGCCTGAAACGACGACGGCGTATGAGCAAAGTCTACCAGCACTTCAAAAGGCTGCCCCTGACGAATTGCCGTCATCCGTCCTTTGACTGGTTTGAGCCGCCCTATCAGGGGGATAAGCGTGTTGACCGGCATTGAGAGAAGACGTGATACCGTCAGCACTGCGGCAAGTACGTTTCCGGCGTTAAAGGCTCCCGGAAGGCGATCCTGAATAAGGACTCGTTCATGGGTTTCCTGAATCAAGACTTCATATTGATTTCCTTCCGACGTGCTTTCAATGCGCTGAAGCCTCAAATCCGCCTGGGCCCCTTGGGTACTATAGGTATATGTCGGCTGCTTGGTAGCGCCCGCAAAATACGCGGCGCTTGGATCGTCGGCGTTTATCACCCCAAAAGGCTGGATCATTTTTTCACCGCCCCTTATATCAAGCCGGCGGAAAAGATTCGCCTTATCCTCCCGATACTGTTCCCAGGTTCCGTGAAATTCCAGATGTTCATGAGTTACATTGGTCAGCACCGCCGCATCAAAAGCCACATCCCCTAAACGGTTTGTTTTTGGAGACAAGCCATGAGAACTCGCCTCCAGTACCGCATAGTCCAAGCCCTGATCCCGCATCGCCGCAAGAAGCCGATGAACCGTCGGCGCTTCCGGCGTAGTTTGGTGTTCTGGATTCCATTGTTCTCCGGTTCCCTCATCAAACTGCACCGTAGAAATAAAGCCGCTTGACGTACCAGCGTACCTCAGAAGCTGATAGCAGAGATATACGGTAGTGCTTTTCCCTTCAGTACCGGTTACGCCGATCACGGAAAGCTGTTTTGAAGGAAAGCCGTAAAAAGCGTCTGCAATAGGACTCATCCCAAACCGAGGGGCTTTTAGCTTGATATACACAATATCCGGGTGATACAGCCCAAGCTCATTCTGATGGACAATCACGGCGGCTCCTTTGGCAACAGCTTCCGGCACAAACCTATGACCGTCATAATGGAGTCCAGGAAGGGCAAAGTAGAGATTTCCTTGTTCTACCTTTCGGGAATCGTAGGCTAAACCGGTAACTGCCGGATCAAGGTGAAGACTTGATCTCATTGCTATAAAACCTGCGGCTTGAGCGATTTCAGAGGTAAAAAAATGGGATAAATATCTCATAGATTCAGTGTACTCTGGATGGGATGTAAAGGTAAAGAGGAATCCTTTAGTATACAGGGTAAAACAGGTCTGGGATTAATGTCAGCTACCCCTGCTAAATGCCGGGGCTTGGGTCGGTTGTGCGGCTTGCTCCCCAAGATTTCTACTTCCTTCCCGCTTTTTTCTTTTTTCTTTTTTTCTAAGCATTTCTACGGCGGTTTCACTTTGCCGCTGTGCCGCCTTATATCCCCAGCCCTAAAGGGTTTCGCTCGAAGGCATACCAATAAATGCCAACGGAAGACGAACCCCCTGGGTGAAACAGAAAGCCCTATGCTGACAATACGCGGCGCCTCACACCGCTTTTTCATATAGGGTTTCCCGGAATTCTTCTTCATAATGGCGGCGAATTTCTTTGAGCGCTTTGTTTTCAAGCTGCCGTACTGTTTCTGGAGAAAGGTTCATTTTATCTCCCAACTTTCTGAGGGTATACCGTTTGCAGCCTTTAAGCTGATACCGGTATATGAGGATCCATTTTTCCCGGGTTTTTAAACGGTTCAATATCCGCAGGGTATTATCCTGCGTAAATTGCCGGAAAAATTCCCGTTCAGGATTGTAGGTATAGTCTTCATGAACGTCAACCACGCTGGCGTTCTCTTCGTCCCATTCGCCTATTTCAAGCGATATATGCCCGTTAGTCATATTGAGAATAAACGTAATCTCTTCTGGAGAAATTCTTATTTCCTCGGCTATTTCGTGTATCGTCGGCTCCCGCAGGAGAATCTGCCGTAACGAATGTTGGGCTTTTTGGATTTTGCGAAGGGCTTGTTCTTTCCGGTGGGGCAATCGAATAGTCCGGCGTTTGTTCGACATAAAACGGCTGATATACTGCCGAATCCACCAACTGGCATAGGTTGAAAAACGGGCGTTTTTATCAGGGTCATATTTTTCCGCCGCCCGCATAAGCCCCAGATTGCCTTCCTGCACTATATCCATAAATGAAACGTCAGCCGTAAAAAAGGATCGCCCAATGGTAATCACCAAGCGTAAATTGGCTCTGATGAGTTTCTCCTTAGCCAGCTTGTCTCCTTGTTGAATACGTTTAGCAATGGCAAGCTCTTCTTCAAGGCTCAACAGCGGAATTCGTCTAATCTCTTCAAAATATGCCTGAAGCGTATCGTCCCTATAAGAAATCTCTTTGATAGTGTGCATATAATCCTCCGATTATCTGTACATAAGCAAAAAGTATGCCAAGCCTGTTAATAATGAAAAAATATAATTCTTTTTAACATAAAGAAATACTCTCTAACCAGATTTCATACAATCGAGTAAAGGTTATACATTGTATTGTTTTTTATACATCCCTTATTATAATTTATATATGAGGGCTGAAAAATTCTTAATAATATTATAGCTCTGTGAGGGGCTAAGAATTGAAAATATGATAAATATATTTAAGAATTATAGATAAGTCTTAGTATGATTGAGTATATAGTTTCTGATAATATTGACGATCGGATTCTCGCAAGAGGCGTAAAACTGCTGACTGAAGGTAAACTGTTAGCCCTGCCTACGGATACAAGCTGGAGCATTGCCTGTGCTATGAAATCTGGAGAAGGCATTAAACGCCTTAGATCCCTCTCAGGAGAGCGGGATGAACGGCATTTTACGTTATTGTGTTCCCAGATCTCCCAATTTGGAGAATTCTGTAGTATGGACAATACCCGATTCCGGCTGATTAAGCAGCTTACGCCAGGTCCCTATGTGTTTATTCTCAAAACCTTGCTGGGTACTGAAAAAGCGCTAGGGCTGCGGCGCAGAGAACTAGGGGTTAGGATACCGGATCATCCGGTTCCTCTGAGGATTATCAAAGCCCTTGGGCAGCCCCTGTATTCAGTAACCGCAAAACGCAGTATGATTCGTGATTTTAAAGACCAATTCTATGAATCAGAAACCTTGGAAACCTCAGAACTTCCCCCTATTCCAGAAGAAGCGCTTTTTGAAGAAGGCTGGGAACTGGAGAACTTAGACGGTTTAGACCTGATTCTGGATCCCGGAGAAGAGCGCCCTCGAATATTTTCAAGTATTCTGGATATAAGCGGAGATGAAGTCCGGCTCCTTCGAGGAGGCGCTGGAACATGGCCCCTGTAAGGGCGGAATTGAAGATCAGTATGCAAAATAATTGGATTCGAGTAGTATTTAGGCGGCGAGTGTATGTGATAGCTATTATTCTCATGCAAATAGGCTTAATTCTCTTGGTTATCGCTGGTTCTGGTAAGATTTTTCGATATGTCAATAGTGTTCTCCATGCTTTGAGCGTTATAGTCTGTCTCTCTATCTTGAATAATAAAGAAAAACCAGCCTATAAATTGACTTGGATTTTTCTTATTTTATTGTTTCCTTTTTTCGGGGGATTTTTATATCTTGTGTTCTGTTCTCAATGGAATTCCCGAAAACTGCGTAAGCGTATTGAGCTGGTCCGGCGGCGGTGTGATCCGCTCTATTTTCTCTGCGGCGACATCTTGCCGGACATGATTGAAAACCATAAAGAATATCTGACCCAAGTTCGGTATCTCCAGCAATGCGCGGGATATCCTGTCTATAAGCGTACTCAAACTGAGTATTTTGATTCTGGGGAGGGATTTTTCAAAAAAGTCATGGAAGAGCTGGAAAAAGCCGAGCGGTATATTTTTATGGAATTCTTTATTCTTCGCGAAGGGCTTATGCTGGATCCTATCATTGGGCTGTTAAAAAAAAAGGCTCAAGCCGGACTTGACGTACGGCTTATTTACGACGATCTGGGGTGTTTCATGTCCTTGCCCCCTCATTTTCAAAAGGAACTTAAAGCCTATAAGATCAAATGTATGGTATTTAATCCGTTTAAGCCTATGCTTTCTTCGCTTCAGAACAATCGAGATCATAGGAAGATCATCGTAATTGATGGAAAAACAGCGTTTACCGGAGGAGTCAATTTAGCAGACGAATATATCAATGCGTTTGAACGGTTCGGTCATTGGAAAGACGCGGCTATTATGCTTTCCGGCGAAGGGGCTTGGGCGTTTACTCTGATTTTTCTGCACATGTGGAATCTTCAGCCTCGGGAGCAAGACGATTATCGAGCCTTTTACCCCTGGAAGGACAGTCCCTGTGATATTCCCTCTGAAGGTTATGTCCAGCCTTATGCGGACAATCCTATGGAATTTGAAAATGTCGGGGAGCATGTGTACATTCAAATCATCAATAACGCCAAAGAATATGTATACATTAACACCCCTTATCTGGTGGTAGATGATAATATGGTTTCAGCCTTAACCTTAGCCGCCAAAAGCGGGGTAGACGTCCGTATCATCACCCCTTATCGGTGGGACAAAAAAATCGTAGCTGTTGCATCCCGTTCTTACTACCGTCAATTAGTATCCGCCGGAGTCAAGGTCTATGAGTATTCCAGCGGCTTCAATCACTCAAAGACCTTTGTTTCTGACGATACCGTAGGGACTGTGGGAACTATCAATATGGATTTCCGCAGTCTTTATCTGCATTTTGAATGTGGGGTGTGTATTTATGAAAACCCCGCGGTGGCGTCGATTAAACAAGATTTTCTTGCCACCCTTCCCCGGTGCCATCAGATCACGTTACAAGACTGTGCAAGGAATACGTTTCAGCAGATATTGCAGGACGTATTGAGACTGTTTGCGCCGCTTATGTAAAAATGTCCGCTGCCTCCTGCCTAAAGGCGGGGATCGGGATTTATATCGAAGACTCGCTGAATCAGAAGTCTTCGATAGTATTTTTCAGGATTTAGTCTTCCATGATAGGAGCCGCCGATTCAGAAGACGCCACCCATTGCATATTTGAAGGGATATTTTCCAAATTTGAAGTTATAGTCCCGTTTACTGACGTAGCAGTCTCGCTGATATTGAGGCTTATACGCATATAAAGTTTGTTCCACCCTTGGTTTCCATCTACATGGGCATCAACAGCAGACTCAGAAAAATCCTCTAAAGAAACGTCGGTAATTATCCCAGTAGGCTGGGGAAAATACATATATTCAATAGTATGCCGTGTTGTAATGAGAGGAGAAGAAGGAAGAAAAGGCAAACTATCAATAGATTGTTTTACATAATTTAAAGAACCTATTTCGGTTTCTCCAGCAAATATCGCAAAAACCGCTGGTAATCCCTTTGCGTCAGATGGATTTACCGTAAGGTCTCCCGCTATAGTTTCAGCGGAAACCAATGATTCCAACTCATCCGCAAGGGGGATCAGATCGTTGTTCTCGATAGAATCCGGCAGAGTTATCGTTAATTTTCCCTTGGTAATGGTTCCTACTTCTTTGTACCGCCCTTCATTCAGTTTGAGCTTCACTGTTCCAGAATCTGTATACTTGGGAAAAGGAGCCATAACATTATCCGAGTTTTGATATACCTGTTCGTCTTTCGCAATGTTCTGGATGAGAGAAACCGGCGTTTCCGGCTCAGGTTCGTTGGGACACCCTGTCAAAATCAGACCCAATACGAATACCAGCGTCATACTAAGTATTCCCGTAAAAAACATTGTGCTTTTCATACCTGTTGCTCCGCATCCTAGAATGGTTTATGTTGTTTATCACAACTATTATGAAATATATAACGTTATTTTAAGATTGTCTATAAACATTACTAAAAAAGTCAAATTTCCCGAAGGGACCGGACAAATGACACGGTTAAGGCATTGTCGGACTATAATCTGAAAATCAGCTTGGGATTTTTTATACCCTACTGTGCCGTTTGTCCTGTCCACTCAGGTTTTTTTTATAATATGTTAAGGAGCAGTCATTGATCCCCTTTTCCCTGCCGATAAAGAAACCATGAAACGAATTATTGTATGTGTATTAATCGGTTTAGGGTTTACGCTGTTTTGTACAGCTCAGAATCAGCCGACCTTAGAAAACGGCATCTATCGACAGGAAGGGATCGCATCCTGGTATGGGACGGAATTTGATGGACGGTATACCGCGTCTGGAGAGATTTTTGATTCTACCAAATTCACCGCTTCTCATCCAACCCTGCCTTTTGGTACGATTCTTACGGTTACGAATACTCAAAATAATAAACAGGTAATTGTAAGAATTAATGATCGAGGACCCTTGAAACCAGTCAGGATCATTGATGTATCCAAAGCAGCGGCGGAACAACTGGATATGATTGCAGTCGGAACCGCGCAGGTCATTATAGAAAGCCGAGGCACGGTATCGGTTTCCACAGTTCCTTCCCCCGGGGCAAGCCCAAGTCCTCAGCCGGCAGATGCCGCGACGCCAATGGTTGATCCAGTCCGAACCCCTGCTCCCGCTCCGGCCCCAGGAACCCCCCGGGTTGCGCCGGCGGCGATCAAACCCGGAATTCCTCCGCTTGGGACTGACAAACGATACCGGATTCAAGTCGGCGCGTATAAAGTTCTCCAGAACGCCCGGGACGTATTTGACAAACTGAAAAATACCGGTCTTAATCCAGCCTATGAAAGAAACGGCGATATATATCGGGTGGTGCTTGCGGGAATTAAAGCTGACGACGTTCAGCTTATTGCGGAGAAGCTTGGGAGCGCGGGATTCCGGGAAGCCTTGATCCGGGAAGAGTAATGATAAAAAAACCGGTAAACCGTAAACCCAGAATAATACAGGAAGTTCCGGCAGAATTTTTACCGTTCAGCCGGAATATTTTTAATTAGACCTATGTTCAACAGTATCCAGGGAATCATCACCGAAAAACTCAATGATACGATACGGCTTTTAACCAGCGGCATCGAATGGGATATTAGCGTACCTAATACGGATATACAGAGGCTTCCTCCAGCAGGAGAGACCGGACAGGTCTTTACATGGCTTTATCACAAAGAAACCGAAATGCGGCTCTTTGGTTTTGCCGACGAGCAGCGGCGCAGTACGTTTCTGGAACTCCTCAAGGTAGACGGCATTGGTCCTCGGGGAGCCGTTAAGATTTTAGGCGGTATAAGTCAGACTGATCTGGAAACTGCCCTGGAAGAAGAGGATGTCCCCCGGCTCGAGGCGGTTCCCGGTCTTGGGAAAAAGACCGCCCAAAAGATGATCCTGGCTCTTAGAGGAAAACTTGCGCTTAATTCCGGTCCTCCTCAGATAGGCTCTCCCTACAGCGAGTTAGTCGAAGCCCTATGGGGCATGGGATATGACCGGCGGGCTGCGGCCGAAGCCCTTGCCAAAGCCGAAGCTGGTTTGAGTTTCCCTATAAGCGGTCAGGAAAGAGAGAAACTTCTTTTCAAACAGGCTATTGTATATCTGAGCAGCCAACAACCTCACGCCTAAAGACAGGGACTTGAGGCGGGGTCTTTTTCAAGTCCTGATCCCCAAGATTTCTGCTTCACCGAGTCCGCTTCGAGGACAACAGGGATACCCTTCTATGAAAAAATAC
>JAITHD010000202.1 GCA_031280155.1 Treponema sp.
GACATCCGGGAGTATTTCGAAGGACTTAGGGTTGCCCCTCTTCTTTTTTTTCAGTTTGCCGTAAAACCCCTGCCTTTAGGCATAGGGATATAAGGCGCAACGAAAAGGTTTTGTACCAATATGCTTGACCTCCTGTCTATCTTGTTGTATACTTAAAAAGTTAAATAGACCTACCCACGCGGCGTGGGAACGTAACGTCTATGGATATGGCGGCTCTGGCTCTTGGCAACAAGGGTGAAACCGCTGTAGAAATACCCGCTTAGAAAAAAGAAAAGCGGGAAGGAAGTAGAAATTTTGGGGAGCAAGCCGGACAGCCGACCCAAGCCCTAGAAAAAACCTTTAGGCGGAGGTAGCTGACATCTATGAGAATATATTCAAAATATTATGATTGAATTGGTTGCTTTTTTGGGGAATCCAGGCAGGAAATACGCAAATACAAGACATAACACAGGACGGCTCATGGCGGAGAAGCTGCCTTTTTTCTCAGCTCTGCAATGGCGGCATAGTTATAAAGGGCTTTACTCAAAAATAGATACTGTCCATCTGCTCATGCCTGAAACATATATGAATCTCTCAGGAGATTCGATTTATGAAGGGGCTTCTTTTTTTAAGATTCCGCCCGAACGGATTCTGATTGTTCATGATGAATTGGAATTGCCTCTGGGACAAGGGGGATTGAAGTTTTCAGGCGGTCTTGGGGGACATAATGGGCTGCGCTCCATGAAGTCCTGTTTTAATACTCCTGATTTTTGGCGGCTCAGGATAGGTATAGGGCGCCCTGACCATGAAGATATTGCAGGCTGGGTGCTTTCAGACTTTACTTCAGAGGAAAAGCCCCTGCTGGAACAGACCCTGCTGGTCTGCGCCGAGGCGCTGGGTCGCGTACTGTCTCAGGGTCCTGAGTCGCTGCCGCCGGAATGGTACAAAAAGAAGATTCTTGTAGAAAAATGAAAACCAGAACTAGGGGAATAGGAATATGAAACAGTATAATCATATTAACCCAATCCGGGACTTGGGAGAGGGCTTATTAGATATTGAAAAACCAAACCGCTATGTAGGAGGCGAATACGGCTGTCTTGCGAAACCTGAAGCGTCTCTGCAAACCCTTATTGCTTTTCCTGACCTCTATGAAATCGGTATGTCTAATCAAGCCCTCCGAATACTCTACAATGAGCTTAATCAGATTGAAGGCGTTTCCTGCGACAGGGCGTTTGCGCCGGCTCCTGACTTTGAAGCGCTTCTCAGAAAACAAGGGATTCCGTTGTACGGGCTTGATACTGGTATATCCTTGGGAAATCTTGATATATTGCTGTTTACCTTGGGCTATGAATTGGGCATTACCGGGGTACTTACCATGCTTGAGGCTGGAATGATTCCCATTTATATGCAGGATCGCACCGCGGATGCCCCGATTGTGATTCTTGGGGGTCCCTGTGCTTCTAATCCTCTGCCCTACGAGAGATTCATTGACGCTTTCTGGATTGGAGAAGCTGAAGGAGGGTTTTTCGATCTGATCCGTCAGGTTTTAGTATTGAAACAAGCGGGACAAGACAGGGCAGGACTGCTTGAGTGCATCGCCGCGCACCCTTCGGTCTGGATTCCGGGGAAAATCAAGGTCAAACGGGCGATTGATACCCAATTCGCCTTGAGAAAAGCAAGGGCTTCGGTTTTTCCGATTCCCAGTATGAAGGTGATCCAGCATCATGGAGCGGTTGAAATCATGCGGGGCTGTCCTAACGGCTGCCGATTCTGTCACGCCGGATACTGGTATCGGCCTATGCGCCAGAAATCCGCTGAGGTTGTGCGGCAGGAAGCGGACGCTTTTATAACTCTTGGAGGCTATCGGGAAATAAGCCTTTCTTCCCTGTCTACCGGTGATTACCAGCAGCTTGACCAGCTCATAGCTGATCTGAATACCGTCTATGCTTCCCGGCATATCTCGTTTCAGCTTCCTTCACTTCGGGTTTCTACGTTTTCCCTTCCGCTGCTGGCGAAAATCGCTGAAGTGAGAAAAAGCGGGCTGACTTTTGCGGTGGAAACGCCGGTTGACGCTTGGCAGTTTGCGATAAATAAAGAAGTTCCCAGAGATAATGTAACCGCCATATTACAGGAAGCAAAAAAACGAGGCTGGCGGGAAGCGAAATTCTATTTTATGATAGGACTTCCCGTAGAGAATGAGACAAAAGAGACGGCGGACCCGGCGCAAGAAGCCCTTGGGGAGGAAGAAGCAATAGTTGATTTTATCCTGACTCTAGCCCGCCGAACAGGTTTGCGTTTTCATATCAATATAGGAACCTTTGTTCCAAAGCCCCACACCCCGTATCAGCGGGCTATGCAGCTTGACGAAACTCAGGCTCATAAAAAACTGAGCTATATCCGTTCCAAATTACAGCCTTTGGGACATAAAGTGGGTATTCAAGACCCATTTATTTCCGTATTAGAAGGAGTCATCAGCCGGGGAGACTCACGGGTTGGGGCGCTTATTGAGGAAGCCTACCGCAAAGGCTGCCGACTGGATGCTTGGACTGAATACCTGCAAAAAGAACTGTGGCGGAATATATTTGAAACTCATGCGCCTTTGGTTCAGGAAATCCTTGGGCGGAAAACGCCGGACGCTGTCCTTGGGTGGGAAGCGATCAGCTCAGGAATTGGAGCAGGATATCTGCACGCCGAAGCCGCCAAATCAATACAACAGAAAATCACGTCAAAGTGCGGTGAAACCTGTTCCCACCCCTGCGGAGTTTGCGACGCTTCAGTCGGAATCGCTGAAAATAGCTGTCAAATTCTTGCGGCTTCCCAACAGCCCTCCTTATCCCCAGCTCTGCCGGTAAAAATCGATTCAGATACATGGCGGATTCTGTTTACCTTTACCAAACAGGGAACCGCCATTTTTCAGCCTCATCTTGCGCTGATGGAAATCTTTTCTATGGCATTACTCAGGGCGGAAGTTCCGGCGGTATACTCCCAAGGTTTTAATCCCCTGCCGAGACTTGAAATCGCCTCTCCCCTGTCGATTGGAATTGAAGCTGCGGCTGAAGCCGCAGCCCTTGACACCCTGGTACGAATGAGAGCCGAAGACTTCAAAGAAGCGCTTAATCCCCGGCTGCCAGAGGGGATCCGCATCAAAGAAGCCCTGACCCTACGAATTCCGGGAGGGACAAAAAAACATTCCCTTGCTTCTATGTTATGGGGATATACCTATGGAACTGATAAAGGCGCTCCAATGGATTCGGTGCCGGCAAAAGAAGAAAAAGCATACCGCCTCTCTAAAACGGGAGCCTCCGGTTCAGTGTACGGTTTGATCCGGCATGAGGTGCTGGCAAAACAACGGGAAAATCCGATGCTTCCGGGGTCATACTTTACCGTATACCAAGAACTATACCCGGAATGATCGGAAACCGGCGGTTTCAGCCCATTCTCTTAGACTTGGGTAACAGACCTATCAATTAGTTTTTTTAATATACTGTCATTGTGACGCCAATCATGAGAAGATTTAACCCGAAGATCAAGCGCAACCTTCCAATCAAAAATCCGATTCAGGTCTTTCAAAGCCGCCTGACGGATAGCCTTGATCAGGATTCCCCCTTTGCCTACGATCATGCCCTTTTGGGATTCCCGTTCGGTAATGATAAACGCCCGTATCCAAAGCCGTTTTCCATCATCTTGTAATTCCGCATCCGCCACTTCTACATACAGCGAATGAGGAAGCTCTTGATACAAACGATTGATTGCTTTTTCACGGATAATCTCGGCGATCCGAAAGGTTACGTCTTGATCCGTATAGTATTCTTCTGGATAAAAAGGCTCTCCTTCATTTGCCATAGCAAAAAGACAGTTGAGAAGCGGCTCAAGTCCCTCTCGTTTCATTGCGGATGTTTTGAAATACCGATTTTCATTGACCAAAGGCAGCCGATCCTGTAGAAACCTCCGGTATTGTTCATAATCCGCACTGGGACTATCCATCTTGTTCACCGCCGCAATGGTCTGTTCCGCAACAGGAACCAGTCTGTCGGCAATGGCTTCTTCTTCAGCGCCTACTGAACGGGACCCGTCCAGCACATACAACATGATTTCAGCCTCCGCAATAGCCCGATCAGAAACGTCCAGCAGGCGCCGATTGAGTTTCCGCTCTGAATTATGCCTCCCCGGAGTATCTACAAACACAAGCTGTCCTTGAGGACGATTAACGATACCTCGAATAGCGTTCCGGGTGGTTTGGGGCGCGGCGCTTACAATAGCGATCTTTGCGCCGCAAAGACGATTAATTAAGGTAGATTTCCCCACTGAAGGTCGTCCAACCACTGCTACAAACGCGGCTTTTTTATCATTCCTCATTACTGACATTCTGGAGGTGCATATATTCGCTATATACAGCCTCTATCGCGGGACCAGACATAATATCTATTTTCCAGGAACCATGAATTAATTTAAGAATCGCTATTTCATTCATCTCTAATTCCGCTCCTTGATACTCAAATTTGTAATGGAGGTATACAATACGTTCTTCGTAGCCGCCGGCATCATAGAAAGGCTCGCTGTCTAGGATAGCGACTTCTTTTAGTTGTATGCTGGAAAAAAATTTAGCCATAGGCGTTAATGAACTCCCGGCAGGAAACGTATTGCCTCCTGAAAAATTATCCGCTGTGGCTACTTTCCGCCATTTTTTGTCTCCCCGCATGAGGGAAGCATGAAAATAGTTGACGATTGAACGCGGCTCATTGGTAAAACTCTGTACCTCCTGACTGGTAATAGGATTTATGAGGATTACCTCATCCGCCACAAGCGGCAGACTCCCGGAAAGAACTAATAAAAGACTTATAATACATTGTTTCATATTTTTACTGTATCATAGATCTGGAAATAGAGCAAGCCGATTGCTATTATGATCTTGATGCCATATTTTGATTATTTTTAAGGAAGCACTATGCAGATTACCGAAGATTTTATCATACATTTTACAGGAAACCCCTCGACAGTCTCCAACGGGCGGAGTCTAGCGAGTAAAGGCAGTTTTCAAGGACTGTATATCAGTGAAGATGAGACCCTATTGTTTGGATCTTGCGCGGGCAGCGGCGCCAAGCCGTATCAATGTTCAGTGGATTTTTCAGACCCAGAAAAGCCGCTGCCTCGGTGCAGTTGTCCCAGCAGACAAATCCCCTGCAAGCATGTGGCGGGACTGCTCTACTGCAAGGTTCAGGGCAAGGCGTTTACTACCCAGGCGGTTCCGGAAGATATCAACAGCAAGCGGACAAAGGTGAAACAGCGGGAAGAAAAAAAGGCTGAAAAAGAAGAGGCTTCGCCGTTGGATTCCGCCAAGACTGGCGCTGCTAAGGCCCGGACTCAAACGCAGGCGGTCAAGAAATACCGTGCTCAACTTGAGGGGATCGTATTGGCGAAAAAAATTCTTCACAACATCGTTCTTGCAGGACTGCACAGTATTGACAAGAAAAACCAGAAGCTCTATCAGGAGCAGATAAAGGAACTGGGGAATTATTACATTGACGGGATTCAGGCGGGTCTTACGGATTTGCTCTTGAGCGCCGGAGACGCTCAGTTAAATCAGGATTTTACCCAGGCGGTAGGCGCGGTGAACTATCTCTATGGGCTGCTCAAAAAGAGCCATACCCACACAGCAAACAAGATTGCGGATTGGGAAGCCGCAAAACAGAAAGACCCGCCTCCGCCGTCAGCTATGGAGGCGATGCTTAATTCTTCTATTGAAGAGCAGATGGGCTATGCTTGGAAACTCACGGAATTGCGGGAATTAGGGCGGGTTGTGGAAAATTCTCGGCTTCTCCAAGTAGGCTTCTCGGTAATCGAGGATGCCGCCCGGAAGCAGTTCGAGGATCAGGGGATTTGGCTTTCCCTGACCAATGGGGAACTCTACCTCACGAAGAACTACCGTCCCTTCAAAGCCTTGAAGTATGTACGGGAGGAAGACAGTTTTTTCTCCATCCTCACCGCCAGCGAACTCTTTGTGTATCCGGGGGATAAAAATCCGCGAGTACGCTGGGAGCGGTATGAACAACGGGATATTACCTCTGATGATTTGCAGGATGCCCGAAACGCGGGAAAGGGAGATTTTACGGAAGTCCTCAAAGAGGTTAAAAATCAGATAAAAAGCCCTTTGGCGGATAAAAATCCGATTTTTGCCCTGCGGATTGGACGGCTTGCCCTGGAAGGGGAAGAAGGTCTCAGTATTTTCGATGAAAAAGGCGTGAAAATTCCTCTTAAGCTCAATAATTTTGGTTTTCTTCTCAAGAAAGCAACTCAGGATCAGGTTAAAGGAAACACTCTTGTCTGTCGATTCGATCAGGACATGAAGACGGATATTCTGTGGGGGCTGCCAGTAGCGCTCATTACTAATGAAACGGTAATCCGGTTTATGTATTAGCTCGGTATTTCAGTCCGTTACAGAATTGAAGCTCTCCTATGACTCGTCTCTCTGCCTCTGGAGACCTGCAACTTATCTAATAAAACTGATGAAACCGCGCCCATTACGCCCCGGAGAAACACATTTTCTCTGGGGCGTTTTGCCTTTTGTTTAAACCCGTGGTTTAACGGGTATGATTATAGGCGTACCAGTGAACACCCGACATATAAAACGGCAAGCAGGAGCGCGGCTCCCAGCCGAAAAAACAGCCGGTAGATTATCTGATTTATTTTCATAACAGCCTCCAATTAAGATACCTTTAATATACTGACTTTCTAGTGTACTAGTCAATAAGTATCCTATAATACAAAATAAAAATTTATATAGTTTTTAAATGTATTTTTTTCTATAGTCTCTACCAACAGACGCATGAAGACAAGAAAGAGATAGACTGTAATTGAGGAGTTCTGAAAAACCATTCATCGCTGTTCTTTCTGGGACATAAAGTTTTTTATCCGGTTTGCCGTAAAACCTTATAGAAAAAACTCTTTAGGGCTGGGGATATAAGGGGCAACGAAAACGTTTTGTACCAATATTCTTGACCCCCCGCCTGCTTGAGGGTATACTTAAAAAGTCAAATAGACCTACCCATGCGGCGCGGGGGAAGTAACGTCTATGGATATGGAGGCTCTGGCTCTTGGCAAAAAGCGTGAAACCGCCGTAGAAAAATCCGCTTAGAAAAAAGAAAAGTGGAAAGGAAGGAGAAATCTTGGGAGTAAGCCGGGCAATCAGAACAAGCCTCAAGCCCTAGAAAAACCTTTAGGCAGAGGGTAGCTGACTGAAACGAGGCAAAGCCCCGCTGTTTAGGAGGAACCTATGGCCATTCCCATTCTGAATGAAGTGCATGAAGAAATTACCCGGCTGTATATCGCCGGAAGCGCCCTGGCCCCGGGAGACCCCCGGGTGAAAAAGTATATTCCCGGTCTTCAAAAGCTGGGGGAA
>JAITHD010000213.1 GCA_031280155.1 Treponema sp.
CCAGGATGGATAAGGGCGGCGTTCCCACCCTCCACATACCGGTTCCTGCCCTTAACGGCAACTAGATGCAACTCCTCAAAACGTCTGTTTGAATTCATAGGCAGTCCCTATTAATTATATATCATATAGTCTTAATAGGAATATAAAATAATCCTAACCTTGAGTCAAGATAAAATGTACAAAATAGAGAAAAAGATTTTTTTGAAAGCGCCAAAACTGTCTGTAAAATAACTCTTTTTCACCCTTTATAAACATCATACAGTCTTTTGGATCAGACAGAGAACCGCGGACCGTAAAATTTTCTTGATGCGTAAAAGTTACATACTTTTGCCCTAAAGCTATTATCCAGATTTACGGATTTTCCGCTGGTTAATGACTGAGCTGACGAGCGAACCCAGGGCAAGCGTGATAAAGACAACGCAAATTGGTTTTGTGAAAAGCCGCCAGAACTGACCGTCGTCTATCTGCATAAAACGGCGAAGGTTGCTTTCACTCATGGGACCGAGTATCAGCGCAAGCAGTATCGGACTGAGAGGGAATTCAAATTTTTGCAGAAGATAGCCCACAAGCCCCATAACAAGCGCAAAGTAAACATCAAACATATTATGGTTAATCGCATAAGAGCCGACAAGTGAAAGCACAAGTATGGCGGGAATGAGCAGCTTGCGTTCAATCGAAATAATACGGGCAAAAAGCCGCACCCCGGCTATACCGGCAATCAGCATCCCAAGGTTGGCAACCATAATTGACGCAAATACCGCATAAACAATATCAAGATGTTCAACATACAGCATAGGTCCGGGCTGGAACCCCTGCAAAATGAACGCCCCCATAAGCACCGCCGTATTTGAGTCGCCAGGTATACCCAGCGAAAGAAGCGGTATCATCGCGCCGCCGGTACAGCCGTTATTCGCGGACTCTGCGGCGGCAATGCCTTCAGGCACACCGGTTCCAAACTTTTCGGGATGCTTGCTTGTGCGCTTTGCTTCGGAATATGAAACAAACGCCGCAATGTCTCCGCCGGCTCCTGGAATAGCTCCAATAAAAGAGCCGATAAATCCTCCTGTTATAACCTGCCGCCAAATTGCCTTTAAGTCTTTAAAACTTGGAAGCACGCCGCTTATCTTTGTTTTTATCACGTTGCCGGTAAGCAGTTTTTCTATATTCGCGTACACCTCCGATACGGCGAAAAGCCCGATAAGCGCCGGAATGAACGGAATGCCTTCGTAAAAACCGGGAGCTTTTGTGAAACGAAGATATGCCGACGTTTTATCCATGCCTACTGTGGCAATCAACAGTCCGAAAAACGCGGTAATAAGCCCTTTTACGAGACTTTTCCCGGAAATTGAAATAATAACCGAAAGTCCAAAAATAGCCAGTGAAAAAAATTCAGCCGGACCAAAACGCAGCGCAAGTTTTGATATAAACGGGCTTAAAAACGTCATGATAAGTGCGCCTGTCATGCCTCCGGCAAAAGACGAAAAAAGCGCGATAGAAAGGGCCCGTCCCGCCTCTCCGCGCTGCCCCATAGGGAAGCCGTCAAGTATCGTTGCCGCCGCCGCGGGAGTACCCGGGGTTTTTATCAAAATAGCGGCGACAGACCCGCCGTACATCGCTCCGCAGAAAATGCCTAGCAGCATCCCTACCGACGGAATTATCGGCATACCGTATGTAAACGGAATGAGCAGCGCAATTCCCATAGTCGATGTAAGCCCGGGAATTGAACCAATCAGAATGCCGCTTACCGCGCCAATCAAAATAAAAAACAGATTTGTCAGATCAAAAACCGGCGCAATACTCGTAAAAAAGAAAGCCCCATCCATGCCCCCTCCTTAATAAAACAGGCTTTCCAAAAAGCCCAAAGGCAAATCTATTGCCAAAAGCAGCTTGAACACACTGAAAATTACCGCCGTGGTTCCCAGCGCAAAAATCGCCATTAAAAGGTATTTTCTGTGCCCCAGCAGAAAGATAAGCGCAAAAATCGCAACAGGGGTTATTACCGGGAAGCCGGCTATGTCCCATAAAAAGGCGTAGACCGCGATTATCCCAATTCCAACAAGAAGACGGCGCATACCAGCGTCTTTTAGCCGTAACGTCGGCGAGGCTTTCCCGTCGTCTGCCCTTCGCAATGCTTGTATAAAAAGCGCCGCTGAACAGATAAAAAGCCCTACCGAAAGATAACGCGGAAAAAACTCGGGCCCTACCGGAACATTTTTAAACTGCTTGAAGCCCAGCGTTGCGGCAAAAGTCGCGGCGCTGAAAAGCATACCAATAATACCGGCGGTCATATCCGCTTTTTTCATAACGGCTCCAGTTATTCTTCCAAAAGATGGGTTTCACGAAGCGTACGTTCTACCGATTCATAGTTGTCTTTAAGGAAGACCGCAAACTCATCAGGCGGCAGATACGCCAGTGCAAGATTCATATTCCGGGCTTTTTCTATAAAGTCAGGATTTTCCATTGCCTTGCTGAACGCATTCACAAGGGTTGTTTTTATCGCCGGATGCACCCCTTTAGGAAGCGCAAGCCCGCGCCATGTTGAATAAACAATATTGTAGCCTTCTTCGGTAAATGTGGGAATTTCAGGATATAATTCGTTCCGCTTGGCATCCATAACGCCCAAACATTTAACGTTTCCTGCGTCAAGCTGGCTTTTTACTTCCGCAAGAGAAACCGTTACCCCCTGAATATGTCCGCCGGCAAGAGCCGTAACCGCCGCGGCGCCGCCTTCAAAGGCGATATGCTTAACCTCGATGCCTGTTTCGTTAGCAAGGAGCCCCGCGCCGATATGCCATACCGAACCCGGCGCTGAATTCCCGATAGAGACGGTCCCGGGATTCTGCTTACAGTAATCCACAAACTCCTTGATTGAGTTATACGGCGCATCATTCTTGACGGTAAGCGTTGCGGCATCGGAATTGACCCGTATAAGCGGGTCATAATCGGCGTAGGTAAAGTCAATCAGCCCCTGCGGGGGAAGCGAGTTAAGCTCGAACGTGATCATGCCGACTGTATAGCCGTCAGGTTTGGTGTTTTTTATGGCCGCATGACCAATAGCCCCGGCGCCGCCGGTTTTGTTTTCCACCGTTATGGTAACCCCAAGCTCTTTTTCCGCCGCTGCGGACAATGCACGCAGGATAGAGTCAGTGCCGCCTCCCGCCGCCCAAGGGCATATCATCGTAATATTCCGCCGGGGGTAATCAACTTTTCCGGAGCCGCCGGTTTTCTTGCAGCCAAGCGTGATAAGAACTATACCGCACAGCCCAATACATATAATAAAAAATTTTCTCATGCTTTAACCTCTATGGTAGTATTTTAACACACCTCTTTTATGACGTCAATAAAAAATATCTGGGAATGCCGATATAATGCCCATTTTTACGGCTCAGGCATTTTTAATACCTACGGCAAAACCATAGGTTCAGAGGTTTTCACTGTTACACACCAGAAAAGGGACAAGATTTTTTTGGAAAAGCAGGAAAACAGCCTTCCGCAGGCGGCTGCTTTCCCTATTCTGCTATACTCTGGTTTTCTTATTTTGCCGCAAGATATGCGTTAAGCTGCCGCTGGCACTCGTCAATTACCCGCTGAATACCCGCGTTCCGCAAGGCTCCTGAATATGCGTCTTTCACTGAATCATAAGAAACCGATCCGTCTCTAAGCTGATTGTAATATTCGGTAATGACCGCGCTGATCTGGGCAATCTCGGTTTTTATTGATTCCTGATTGAGATTGAAACCCACATAAGGCGTAACCTTTGCGTTTTTATCCCAGTTCCGCAGACCCTCGATATGTGCCGGAGGTACGTTTTTAGAGAACCGCGCAATCGAAATATCGTTCCACATCCACACATTCGGTAAGTATCGTTTATTCTCCGGTATTCCGTCGTATGTTATTGAAGAACCCTCAAGTTTGTAGTTCACCCCTTGAACCCCGAAAGACCACAAATCAAAGTTAGCCTGATTCGATTTAATCCAGTTGATAAATCTAACGGTTTCCGCCGGATGTTTGCTGGTAGAAGCTACTGCAAGCATATTATCCCCCCCGACAGTAAGATAAAGCGGATTGGGATTGAGCAGCACGGTTTCAATGTACGCTCCAGGAATATTGGCGGCAAGCCCGTCAATCCGTTCGGTTTCACTCAAGGTATTTGAAGGTATACATCCCACAATGCCGTTGAGAAACCCAAGATGCGGGTTAGGGGCTCTGGAATTATCCGCCGGAATATAGCCCTTCTGGCGCCAACGGTATTTTGTATCCACTACCTGCTTGAACCCGTCGGATTCCATAAATGACTTGACCGTATTCGTTGTGTCCGCAGGATCTACATAGACCGGATACGCGCCGCCGTCTCCAATGGGAAAATAATAATTCGCAAAAACCGGATACAGAGGTTGAGCATTGTGATCAGCGGTACACTGCATATTCGGTTCATTCGCAAGAATCGCATCAAAATAGGCTTCAAGCCCTTCCAAGGCGGTTATTTCAGGAAGTCCGTATTTTTTCCGTAAATCTCCTCGAATGTTATAGACCAGATTGTATTCCGCCATAGGAATAACCCGGGACAGTCCATACAGTTCTTTGTTTACCGTGCCTGCGGCCAGTACCGATTTAGGCGTAGAAGCGAGAATATTCGGCCCGGCGCTGTTTATCACCTTATCTATCGGCTGATACACGCCTTTGGCAACCAAATCAGAAATCGTATTGCTATGGGCCCATACCAGATCGTATTCTTCCCCGCCGGCAATGGCTAAGGCAAGTTTATTCCAGTAATCGTCTACATAGGTAGTCCGAATCTGAATATTAAGTCCCTCAGCCGCCAGCTTTCGGTTGACCTCAGCCAGCACATTCGCCTCGTCATTCGGCGCGCTGCCCACAAACAGGGCTTTGATTGTAACCGGTCCGCCTGAGCGGGAACCGCTCCTATCCTGACTATTGGTTCCCGCAAAAATACTGGAAACCCCGATAACAAGCAGGAAAGACAATGCCAAAATACATGTTTTTTTCATTATACATACTCCTTAACATAATATATAAAAACGCGGAGCCCCGCATTTTTACTACCCTTTTACCGCGCCGACCATGATGCCTTTGACAAAATATTTCTGTACAAAGGGATAGACCAGAATAATAGGTCCAATAGTTACAAAGAGGACGGCCACTTGAAACGTTTGGGAAGGCACCTGAACATTGCCGATGCTTCCTGACATTTGAATAATCTCCATTTGAGATCGAATCTTGAAAAGCATATACTGGAGGGGTACTAAATTGGGGTTATCAATAAACCAGAGCGCTTCGGTCCAGCTATTCCAATACCCAAGACTGATAAAAAGGGTTGCCGTAGCAATTATGGGTGTTGAAAGGGGAATAATGATACTGAAAAAGGTTTTCAGCGGATTCGCTCCGTCAATATCCGCGGATTCAGTTATTGAACCAGGGATCGTTCTAAAGTAGTTCCGCATCAAAAACAGATTAAAAGACGATACCAGTGCGGGAACAACCAAGGCCGCAAAGGAATTACGCAGATGAAGCACTTGGGTACACACAAGATACCAAGGAACCAGACCAGCGTTAAAGATCATCGGTATATAGAAGAACATGGAAATCAGATTCCGGTATTTGACACGCTGGAGCGAAATCGCGTACCCTGCGGCGCCGCAGATAATGATTGAAAGCGCGGTTCCCACAAGGGTAGTTAGAATCGTTACTCCGTAAGCCCGAATAACAAAAGGAGTCGCAAATACAATCCGGTACGCTTCAAGGGAAAATTCTTTTGGTATAAGCTGATACCCATACAGGGTAACGCTCCGTTCACTGGATATAGAAACCATAAAAGTAAGAACAATAGGATATAAAAAACTCAGGGTCAGCAGGGTCATAAGCCCGTGCATAATGGATTGTCCGATAGACTCAACTCTTGAAGCGGCAATCTCCATAAGACTTCCTCCGTTAATACCTTAAAATAAGCCGTAATCCTTGTCTATTTTTTTCGCCAAGGCGTTTGATCCAAAGACCAGAATAAATCCAACTACAGACTGGAATAATCCAATCGCTGAAGAGGTGCCGAAATCCGCTGTTTTCCGTACCGCCCGATAAATATAGGTTTCAATAATATCGACTTTCGGAAGAATCGCCATATTGTCTTCACCGATGATAGCGTAGATCATAGCGAAATCTCCGAACATCATAGTGCCGATACTGAGGAGCGCCATCAGTATAATAGCGGGCATGAGCATCGGCAGCGTCAAATACCATATTTTTTGCAGTTTTCCCGCGCCGTCAAGGGAAGCCGCTTCGTACATCTGGGCGTCAATGCCGGTAATAGCAGCAAGATATATGATGACGTTATAGCCGATACTATTCCATAGGTGGGCGGATACCACGATTTTGACCCAAGGTTCTGCTGTTTTGAGCCAGTTGACCTTTGGAATCCCGAAAAAACTGATAATCTGATTTACCAATCCCGCGTCCATAGAAAAAAGAATGTCCGTAACGATCTTGCCGATGATAATAGCTGAAAAAAAGTAAGGTAAAAACATAACGTTCTGATACAATTTTACCAGTTTCTTGTTAGTCAATTCATTCAAAATAATTGCTAATGCAACTGATAGGAGCGTACCCCAGAACAGGTAATTGAGATTGATCCAGATAGTATTCAAGGTTGTCCGCAGGGCGTATTCACTGGTAAAGAAAAATTTAAAATTATTAAGCCCTATCCAGGAACTTCCCCAGAGGCCTTTACGGAAATTGTAATTCTTAAAAGCTATCACTATTCCCGGCATGGGCAGATATTTCAATAAAAACACCAAAATGACCGCCGGAAGAGCCATGAGATAATACAATCCATTCCGGCGCAGTTCATACCCTATCTGAAGGGAAGGTTTCTTATTTTTCAGAGTCCCATTCATTTTTTCAGTATAAACCCAGGGGGAAATAAATTTCAATAAAAATTTAAAAATATTTTCTTTTTTTCATAAACTTTTTGAAAGTTATTGAAATTATTTTTCATTTACCCTATGCTGTAACTATAAGGAGACTTTGCGATGC
>JAITHD010000032.1 GCA_031280155.1 Treponema sp.
CCATGAAAAGAGCGGAATCTGTGAAATTCTCGCGGACCTGTGGGGGGTGGATCCGGGAAACGCCGCGGAAGCCTTGCAGGACGCCCTAACGGAGAGCGAAGAAGCCGCGCTGGAGGAGCTGAAAGACTTTGATATAGGGGATTTGTAAAGGAAAACCCTGAAACAAGGGGGAGAGCCTTAGGGTATAGCCTATAGTCTCAACATATTGAGACTATGGTTTTATTTCTAAACATGGAAAAAACAGAGCAAACCTGAGACTAGGGATTGACCTAATTACGCTCCAGAAGCGGGACTGCCCCAGCTTCTGGAACCGCTGAACTTAAAGCCCCAGGGGAATCCGCTAAGACATGTATTAATTAGTTATACCTAATCTTTAGACGGTATCTATACCACCCAAAAGAAATACTATAAACTGGCTTTCGCTTTTTTATCTTGTATTTCTAACAGAAGATCAATCTGTTTCAAGATATAGTCTTGAAATTCAGATGCAAGCTCTTTATACAGACTAACCAATTTGGTGAATTCCTCATCTGGATTCTGACAAAACATCTCGCCTTCACCGGTTTTCAGCCACTCAGAGTTCACCTTGAAGGATGAACTAATTAATTTAATAAGCCGGGCGTTGACTTTTCGTTTTTCCACTTCTACCCCTGCCAGATACCCGCTTGAAAGCGATATCACCCGGGAAAATTGTACTTGAGAAAGATGCAGCGCTTCTCGGACCTGTTTAACCCGATTATTTATAGTTACGGGCGATAAAGAATTACTTTTCATTGTTTTTTAACAATATCAAAAAAAAATAATTTCGACAAGATTATTTTTCGATAATATGATCTTTTTAATTTAGGGCAGTATATTTTTATTATAGTTGTTCTCTTTAAGAATATCTCCAGAAGGTCCACGGGTTACACGGATTGTACCGGTTCTAGGGAACTGAAATCCGTGTAACCCGTGGATTTTTTTGAGAATTCGCCTATTTCATGGCAGGAAGCTGCCATTGAGCTTCGACCTTATTACGTTGATTGAGGATATTACAAAACAAGGGTTAGGCAGGTACTAGCATAAGATTTCCTCATTTGCTATGATGAAGTATATTTACTGTTGCACTATTGGCAGGCGAATCATGATTGGCATTATCTTTCTAGCGGTATTTTTGTTTTTAATGACCGGAATCGGTATCTGGGGAATGAAAAAAACCAAAACTTTGGGAGATTTTTTTCTCGGAGGCAGGACCATGGGTCCTTGGGTTTCGGCGGTGGCTTATGGGACATCCTATTTCTCGGCGGTTCTCTTTATCGGTTTTGCCGGAACTCAAGGTTGGCAGTTCGGGCTTAACGCGCTATGGATTGCCCTGGGGAATGGGATCGTCGGCGCATTGGCGGCGTGGCTTGTGCTTGCCCGGCGGACTCGGAGGATGACCCAGAATCTGGACGCAATGACTATGCCGGAATATCTTCAAAAACGGTATGGCGCTAAACATTTGAAACCAATAGCCGCGTCGATTATCTTCTTTTTTCTGCTTCCCTATTCCGCTTCGGTGTTTAAGGGGCTGGGACATCTCTTTGAAGCGGTGTTTCATATTCCTTATGATACAGCGCTGTTGATTATGATTGCCTTTACCGGAGTATATCTCATTCTGGGGGGCTATTTTGCCATAGCGATTACGGATTTTATTCAGGGGATTATCATGTTCTTCGGCGCTATGGCGATGATTGGGGTCCTCGCGTCTCAAGGAGGAGGACTTTTTGCAATCCTATCTAAGATTCAGGAACAGTATCCGCTTCACATCCCTCAGGACCAGCAGCCTACAGTCCTTACCATTATATCCTTGGTATTTATGACCAGCTTTGGGACTTGGGGACTGCCTCAAATGACCCAAAAATTCTACGCCATAAAAAATGAGCGGGTCATTCCTAAAGCCGCGATTGTTACTACGATCTTTGCGCTGGGGATCGGGTTTTCCGCGTATCTTACTGGAACGTTTTCTCATTTTTTCTTCAGCTTAGACAGGGTTCCCAGAAATGAAGCCGGCGGTGTTTTCTATGATCGGATCGTGCCTGCACTGCTTACCGAACATCTGCCGGAACCCCTCATGGCGCTGATCATGCTGCTGGTCCTATCTGCTTCTATGTCTACGCTTTCGTCTCTGGTTCTCGTGTCTTCTTCAGCAATAGCCATAGACCTGTACCCATCCCGGATAAGCGCCAAAACCGGCAAAGATATTTCTGTAAGGATGATGCGATTTTTGTCTGCGATTTTTGTTATTATTTCTTATTTAATATCCAGATTTCAGTTCAGCTTCATTGTTACCCTTATGTCTCTGAGCTGGGGCGTAGTTTCAGGTTCTTTTGCGGCGCCTTATGTCTACGGCTTATACTTTAAACGGGCTACTAAAGCTGGAGCCTATGCGGGACTTCTATCAGGGCTGATCATTGAAATTCTCTTATTTTTTGTCTTAGGAGCTTCAAATTCGCCCTTAGCCGCGTCTTGTGCGATTGGGGTTCCCTTTATCGTTGTGCCTCTTGTCTCGTTATGTACTAAAACGCCTGACCAAGCCCTGTTGGATCAGGCGTTTAAGAACGTATGATTCCTAGTATAGAGGAGAAAACCATGATATTCGATCTTTTTGGTTCAAAAAAGACACAGAAGCAGATCGAACAAGAAAAAGAGATGGAACAAGCCTGGTCTCAGTATGGAAAAGAAGTAGATGCGTTTCTTGACAGCGCAAAGCTGAACCAAGCCTTTGAAAGGCTGGAAAAAAGCAAAGCCGTTACTCGTCCAAAACTGACAGTTCAGGTTATGCGGGAAAAAGACGCGCTTTTATCCATTGATATAAAGCTGCGAATCAAGCGGGGAGAAATTCAGGAATCTAAAGCCTATCGGTTCATGGTTGATCCAGAATTGAAGCCAATGCTGTACCCTGAAAACCCGGAACAATCCGCGCCAAAAGAGCTTGTCCTGTCAGAAGACCTCAAAAAACGGGTGTACCAGGGAGAAATCCAAGGGTCTAAAGCCTGCCGGTTTATGACTGATCCTGAACTGAAAAGCCTGCTTTTTTGACTAAACCAAATCCGGTTTCGTATAATTACCGATAGCCAGAGCCGCACCATCATGTCCCTGCGCCGCAGATGTAGGATGCGCCGTTAAAACACACCCGCAGATGGGTCATTGAAACACCCCCGGGGCGCATGGTACTATGCCATAATTACTAAAGAGTGAAAAAGAAGTAATAAGGAGTAAAGGAAGTATATGAACAGCCTCAAATTAAAGTTTTTTCTGTGTTTTATCGGATTGGGAATACTCATTTCTTTAATGACCTATGTCCCCTACTCGGCGTATATCAAGTACACCTACCGCAATACCCTTGCCAAAGCCCTTAAACTGGTGGAAAAGCAGAACCCGTCCCTAGCGGACCCGGACGCGCTCGAACGGCTGGGACGCGAAGGAGCCGACGAATACTGGAATATAGAATACCGTATTAGAGATGTGGTCGAGACCTTTGACCTTGCCTA
>JAITHD010000103.1 GCA_031280155.1 Treponema sp.
ATTGTTTTTAATGGGTCTAAGGGCAGGCTTGAAGTCAATGTAGCGGAATCAGCGTACATCAACGCCGGCGGCGAGAAAGGAGACGAAGGCGCGCTCCTGGGGAAACGGCTCACCGTAAAACCGATGTTCGGCAAGCCCTATGAGATTACGTTTGAGCAGGCTCAGGGAGGACATGGCGGAGGCGATCAGGTAATGCTGAACGATATATTCGGGGATCCCGGACCGGACCGGTTCAAACGGGCTGCTACCCATCTGGAAGGGGCCTTCTCTATTCTCACCGGGATCGCCGCCAATAAGTCTATAGCCTCCGGGGAGCCGGTAAAGATTCGGGACCTTTTAATTCTTTAAATTTTTAAAATTTTCAGGAATTTGTTGGTTTCTTAAGGACTTTAATGATAGGTCACGCCCTAGCGGGCGCGGCCGGTTTTGCGTACGCCGAAGGGCTGATCTTCTGCGGCTTTATAATTGTACACTGGTTTTATCCGAGCGAGAATTCCCACGGTAGGCTCAATATGACTGATAATAGCGTCTATACTTTTATACGCTCCCGGGCTTTCATCAAGGGTTTCGTACCGTACCGAAGTGGAATAGATGCCCTCCATAGCCTGTTGATACTCTTCCAGCCGCAGGGTTTCAAAGGCTTTTTTACGGCTCATAAGCCGCCCCGCCCCATGGGGCGCCGAGTAATTCCAGTCCGGGTTTCCCAGCCCTTCACAAATAATGCTGCCGTCCCGCATATTAATCGGAATAATCAGTTTTTCTCCGGCTTTGGCGGATACCGCTCCTTTACGCAGAATCCTTCCCTCCATATCAATATAATTATGAATCGTTGAAAACTGTCCGCATACCGCTTCCGCCGGAATCCCCAGCCCTTGCAGAATAACCGACATCATGGCTTTTCGATTGAGGTCCGCAAACCCCTGGATAATAGCCATGTCATGGATGTAATCGTCAAACAGTTCGCCCTTGAGATAGGCAAGGTCTTGAGGCGTATCGGTTATAACCTGATTTTTTATCCTTTCTATCTCCCCCTGTATGTCCTGTTCCCATCCCGCCGCCTTTAAGGTCTTAATCCGGGCTTCTATATCAACCTTCCGATTGTTGTTCCGCTGTTTCCATGCTTCTTCCTGATAATAGCCGGCAATCTCGGTTCCTAAATGACGGCTGCCGGAATGAATGACTATATAGAGATTTTGCTCCTGATCCCGCCCAGCCTCAATAAAATGATTGCCTCCGCCCAGGGTTCCGATGCTCTTTTTTGCCCGTTCAACCTGAGCTTTAGGATACCGCAACGCCCCAAACTCAATGCGCTGGGCAAAGGGATGTTCGGTTTCTCGAATATCCCTGCCGCTGGGAATCTCCGCGTGAATAAGCTCGTCCAGCCTCGGGGGATCAAAATTCCGCGCCGAAGAGGTGTGAGCGCCGATAATCACTGTTTCCATGCCGCAGCCAATATCCACCCCTACAAGATTAGGGGCCACTGTATCGCCGATAGTCATTGTTGTTCCAATAGTACAGCCCGCTCCGGCGTGGACGTCCGGCATAAGCCGGATAACCTGTTCAGCGGCAAACGGCTGGCTGCAAAGCCGTTTTATCTGTTCCCGGGAATAGTCGTCTATACAATCGGTAAATACTTTGGCGCGGTTATAAGTTCCAATAATTTCTATCATGCTGAAAATGCTATCCCAGAGAGCGGAGTATGTCAACCGTCAAAGACGCGGTTACAAACAGGGATAGCCTGCCGGTTATCTTTTTTACTCTCGTCAAACCCAGTTGGGTCTGATCAGGTTGCGGCGTATCGTAGCCGGTGTCCCGAAGGCTCGGATTCTTGCCGTCATACTTGTATAGGATGTTATAAATAGTTAGGCGCAATGCGCCCTAAAATTGGTAGGGATAAATAAAAAAATGTTAAAGAATAGTTGACATAAATCCGAATATATAGTATATTTTAGTATTGGCATTGAAGGAGGCTAAAAATGGATAAACTTGTAACAAAAAATCATGAGGAAGCTGAACATACTATTAAAGTATTTGGAATAAAAAAAGTTAAAAAATATTTGAAAGTAAATATATTATTTACACTCTTACTTGGATTGTTTTCAGGATTAATATTTTTATTTTATCCTCGTATTGATGATACCCCTGTTCTAAGTTTATATATGTTATTCTCTTGTATTGTGTTATTATATTTAGGGATACATAATATAAATAGTATAAATAAATACATAAAGCCAATCATAATATTGCCATTACTGTTTAGCGGATTTATGATATACGGTATTTTAAATTATTTTGTTAATGGTGTTTTTCATGAACCTCCTGGAATAATATTATTTGGAATCATAATGAGCATTTCATTATTTCTAATTGGTTTAATTAATTTAATAAAGATGTTAAGAATGAATGTGTTTAAAAACTTATCAAGTACATTCTGATGAAATATTATTAATAATAATGGAGTACGGGCAGTGCCTCTGTTATATGCAGTTGTACCGTACTCCATTATTTCATTTTTACAATTCAGCTTCTTTATATTATTATAGTAAATTAAGCTAATATTTTGGAAGATGAAAAAAAGAAAGGATAGCCGAATCAAGGGATTGAAAGCCGCGCAGGTTGTTACCAAGAAAGCGTTTCATATTAGCCCATGATTTTTCTATCGGGTTGTAATCCGGTTGGGTATTTCTTTGAGCACGGGTGCTAGTGAGATTTTCAAGCGCGTAAAACACCTCCGCCGGCGTACATCCGACTTCTGGCTAGGGGCAAGTATAGGGCATCCCTCAGAATCACACCACGTAACTGGCAAACAACAAAGGCGCGGCGCAGGTTTCTGGAAGTTTGCGCCGCGCTTTTGAGGGCTTCTAAACCACCACAGCTTTAATACCATAACCTTTGCAGCAATCAGCCAAGGCATCCATAAGCAGGTCTGTTGGACAAAGAAGAACTCCAGCGGCTTCAGGTCTGACGCCGATAGGACGGTAGCGGATCAGCTTGTACAGAGGAGGCGGATCAAAAAAGACAAGCCGCCGGCACACGAGGTCTACCAAAAGGGCCGCGTCAAAGAGACCCGGGCTTATCACGGTACGGACTTCGTAGAGCTTCTTGGATTGGGCAAGGAATTCAGCGGCTGACAAGATAGGATACGTTTCTCTGCGGATAACCAATTTTGCTGATTCAGGGTCCGGCAGGGCTTTTATGTCCAGCATAACCCCATCGATTACGTCTAAAAGACTTGGATCAGCAGTAAAATCATAACTTCCATTAGTATCAAGGAAAAAACTCTTGCCCTGTTCTTTAACAATGATCCCCAAAGAACGCAGAAAATCAGGATATAGCGTACATTCGCCGCCGGAAACTGTGATTCCCCGGATAAAAGGCAGCGCAGGTTCAATCTCAGCCATTACCGCTTCAGGACTCAACATCTGTACCCGAGGGCTTGCATGATAGGGACAGATACTAATACACGCGTCACAACAGATACAGTCCCGGGAACGCCATATCACAGAGCCGTCCTGTTGTGACAGCGCCTTTACAGGACAGACTAGAAGGCACTCCCCGCAGGAACAGCAAAGCCTTATAGTTTCAGGATTATGACAGTATACGCAATCAAAGTTACAGCCTTGCACAAATACAATCCCCCGATTCCCTGGTCCATCAACAATGCTGGACCGGAGAATCCGGTTGATTGGAGCCTTGGAATTCATCGACGCTTTCGTTCGAGAATTTTCGCGTTTCTGGCTGCCCCAAGACCGAGAGCCGTGGTATTTTGTAACACATTTTTGCCAGCCTCAAGTTTATCCATTTCAGAGCGCTTTACCAAATAACCGGTCACCCGGATCACGTCGGAATCGCTTGCGTGTATCGAAAAATATCTGCCTCCCTTGGCAAAGCCGCCTTTCACCATATCCAAAAGATATGCAGGATTCCGTCGGGCAGTGGATTCGACTACAAAAACCTCTCCTGTGCCGGAAGGGAAAAATCGGTGAAAAAGCCCGCAGTGCCTTAGATGATCGCTCAATTCTTTCGGTTCTTCGCCGATAGGAATCCGGGTAGCAGGACTTTCGCCTGCGTCAGAGTCAATACCTACCTGACCATGCAGCAGAAACCGTCCGTTGGCGGCGGTACAGTAAGGATTATGATGTTCCTTTACCAGTAAATCCAGACGATTCATAACCTTCACCCCAAGAACGTCAGCTTCAGGGCAGTGTCCGAAACGTCCGGTTTTACCTTCTTTTTCCATGAGACTATTCACACATTCTGCAAGCCCTACAAGACCGAACATAGCGGTAAATCGATCCCGATGGATAAAGCCCTCTTTAACAAGAAAATTCGTTTCAAAGAAACCTGATTGTTCCACCATAAAAGCAATCCGGGCATCCATATACGCCATCATCGTTTCCGCAGCCTCTTCGAGAGCAGTCCAAAAATCTGCCAAACTAGATACGGTTCCCGCAAGCTGCCCCAGTCGCAGCCGTGAAAGCGTGTAGGAACCGCCGCCGGTAAGCAGACCATTATAGCAGCTTGCGATTGCATAGTCTTTTCCTAAATCTTTGAGGAACATTTGATGATTTGCGAAACTCGGTTTGGCGCTGACCAAGGCTGTTTCAGCGGCGCAAAGCCCATAGTCTTCGGGAGTTATCTCAGGATCATAGAGAAAAGAAAGGTTAGGAACGCTTTTCGGTTCGTCCCGTTCACATTCAAGAATCATCCTCCCTGTCATGGTATCTTCAGGTCCTATATCGGCGTGACAAAAAGAATCCGTAATAGTCCGATCCACTGCCCGCAGAAAAAGACCTATTTTTTTTCTGGCTTGTTTCGGGTCTTCATTACCCACAAAGGGTTCCAGCAATCGATCCAAAAAACCGATAAAGACAGGAAAATTAGTTACTGATGGAACATGACGGATAAAGATTAAAAGCGTATTAATGGCTTCATCTAGGTCCGCAGGCGGCGGGAGGTCAAGAAATCGGCAGCCTTTCTGAAAAAGTTCCGCATAGTCCGGTACAATGTACCGGGGACGCGGGGGACAGTTAGACTCAGAAAGATCGCAGATCACTCCTGCGGCTTTAAGTCTTGGATATGCTTGGGGAAGCTCAATTACTTCAATGAGAGATTCAGCCAGCCGTTCAAGACCAGTAACCTTCTGCTCATGCGTGAGCAGACCATTACAAACAGTATCCAAAATTGCCTGACGGGTTTGTTCTACCCGTTCCATTGGTATCGGTTTCATACTATGAATATACTATGTCCGCAGGATTAAAGCAAAATTTTTCCTTCTCGATAATCACGCCACACTCGTTCAAACCATGTATCCGAAAGAGGGATAGGCCGGACTTCACGGACAGCCGTATCGATACTGCCGTTGGATGGATCGTATCGGGAAAGAAGAATTTTATCTCTGAATCGGACATCGATTTCCACGCCTTCCTTGGGAATGTCAAAGGTATCGAGGATCAGATAAGAACCCCTGCTTTTTCCGCCATGCTGAATATAGTAGGAAATTCCTTCATACATGAGACGGCTCAAAAGCAGGATTTCTTTAGCCTTGAATATATCCCGAAAATCGCTGTTTCCTCTGCGGAGCGGAAGCGCCCCAAGACGGGCAAGTTCAGCGCATCCTTTCTGGACCTGTTCTTTTGTCCTGAGAAACGTTATCGTCTCAGAATTGAGTTTTTGGATCCGGTGAAGCAGTTCAGCGGCTGCCAAAGGTTCTGTATCTTGGGATGCCTTGCCAAAGTCCTTAGAAAAAGTCGTGATACATTTTTGAGCGTCAGCAAGAACTTTTTCAAGATTATCAAAATAAGTATCTTCTTTGAGATAATAGTCTGCAATATACGAAGCCGCCCTCAACCCCCCGACTTGTCCTGAGTTCAAGGCGCTGCCTCCGGGACGCTTAACCCCGTGGGTTCCCGCACATTCGCCTATAGCAAAGAGATGTTTTATCGAAGTTTCCCACCAAAGGTTGACTCCAACTCCGCCGTTATGGTGCTGAGGCAGTATATCTATCTCAACGTATTCTTTGGCAAGATCAATACCGTGCGACTTGTAAAGCTGATACGCTCCGGGATTAAGCTGGAGCAGCCGTTCTATAGGAGTGGGTCCGAGAGCGTTTGAGTTGGCAAGATATGCGTATGCTCTTGGATCGATATTTGAAATATTGAAAGGTTCCGCCGGGTTTTTACCTTGGGGATTGTGCATAAAGTCAAGATAAATTCGTTTCCCCTTGAGATGTTTTTCAGTATAAACCGCCCAATCAATAAGAGAAGACCCTTCATCTTGGATATGTTCGGGACTGAAGGGCCATTGGTATCCCTTGAGAAATACCGCGGCGATAAGTTTATCTATACTCGAAAAATATCCGCCTAGAAATTCTTCTTCAATACCGTCCGCGTTAATCCCAACGTACCGAGGGATTACCTGCTGATAACTGCCGGAGAGATTCCAGCGGAACCCAATAGAACCAATACCATATTGCCATTCAGTGATGTTTGCGAACTCGGCTCCCGCTTGAGCAAGTACGCCGGAAGCGCCGAAATGTCCCAGAGGATACACTGTTTCTTGATAGAGTCCCGCAGGTCCTCCGACAGCAAAGATAATATTTCGAGCACAATAAACTGTAAACCTATTATTTTCATCAAGACACAAAATTCCATAGACCCGTTTCTGTTCGTGGTCTACCAGCAATTTGACCGCCTGAGTTTTATCAATGATTCGAATATCTCGGCGATTTACCTCGGCTTCAAGGCGTTCGGTCATATCTTTTGAAGTATAAGGACCAGTTGACGAAGCCCGCTGCAAAGGATCATGATCGGTTTTGTAACCCGCAAATTCGCCATACCGATTGTGGGGAAAGCCGACGCCAAGCGAGACCAAATGAAAGAATTCTTCTAAAGAATGGGATGCTTCGCAAAGAGCAATATCCCCGTCCATAGAGCCTCCTGAAAAGAGGGTTTCCGCCATGAGCCGCGGAGCGTCTCGGTCTTCACCGGCGCAAGCGACTTTGTAATAGGTCTGTTTGTCAGAACCAGTATTCCGGGAAGTACCGCCGAGACGGTTTTCTGTCAGTATAGCGAAGTTTTGAACGCCTTTACTGTGTAAATGTACCGCCCCGTTGTACCCTGCCGCGCCGGTTCCTACAATGAGCGCATCAAATACAGGTTGTATCACTTCTACCTGTTTTTCTAAAAATTGCAGCTTTTTCATGTTGCCTGCTTTATAATAGCTTTATAATAATCGTTGTAGACAATGCAGCCGTCGTTGCGCTGAGATACCATCAGTTTGGTACAACCTGAACAGAGAAGACACCAGTTTATTTTTTCACCAGCCCTAAGTTTTTGAGGCGTAAGAGGATCCGCGAAGGTTTGCCGACCGAATCCGCAAAAGTCTGTATATCCCTTTACGAGCATTTCCTCCATGATTTCAGGAGCGTTTTCTTTATAAGCGCTGTAAGCAGATCCAATGACCCGCAGATGAAGATTTTCCTGCTGAAGCATCTGCTTTACGCTTTGGGTATACCGTAAATGGTGGAGGGCAAGATGCTTTGACGGTTCGGTTGGACGGGTTATCGCGCCGGTCAGGGCTGGAATTCCCGCGGATACATTGACGTAATCCATACCGAGGGTATCCATAAGCCGAATAACCTCAAACATTTCCGACAGATCTTCTATAAGTTCGTCAGCGCCCGCAACGCCGCAGCCTCCTCGAATTCCTTCATAAAGAGAAAGCCGCGATCCGAGAATAAACCGCTTTGACTTGAGACGATCCTGTATTTCAGATACTGTTTCCCGAAGCAGTCGTGTACGGTTTTCAAAGGAGCCGCCCCATTTATCAGGACGGGTATTGCGAGGGCGCAGTATTTCTCCGCCAAGATAACCGTGACACATCTTAAAGTCAATGCCGTCTGCGCCGGCGGCTTCCGCTAAAAGCGCGGATTTAATAAAAGCGTCTTTTATCTGTTCAAGTTCGTCGCTGGAAAGATAACGGCAGCCTTGGGTATTTGGGGTCAGGGTTGTAATATCCGAAAACCCGCCGCTGCGTTCTCCTGAATGAGTAAGCTGAAAAAATATAATCCCCAGGGGATTTTCTGTTTTAAAGGTCTCTACAAGCCGCTTAAATCCATCAAGATTTTTTTCATTGAGGATCATGCCGTTGATCCGTGCAAGAGAACTGTCTAGTATAGAAATCGCCTCAACAACGACTATACCCCAGCGTCCTCGGGCGAGTTGTCGATAACGGTTAATCGTCCGTTCCGAAGGGCTGCCGCCGTATGCGCCGTCGTTTCCTTCCATAGCTTGCGCCACAAAATGGTTTGCAGCAGTATTGCTTTTTATTTCTATGGATTTAAATAAATTTTCGTACATAGTATTCCTTTTTACATAGACGCGCTTTTTTACAAACGCCGGATATGAAATCCGCCGTCTACATCAATGTAATTGCCTGTGGTATACAGCAGCGTATCCCCTGCAAGCATAGCCGCCGCTTCAGCCACGTCCTCAGGCTTTCCCCAGCGCGGAATCGGAAAAATACCGGCTTCGATAAGGGCGTCATATTTTTCCCGTACTGTTTCTGTCATATCCGTAGCAATAACCCCAGGGCGAATTTCGTGAACAAAGATGCGTTCCCGGGCAAGACGGTCTGCATAGAGCAGGGTAAGCATAGAAACCCCCGCCTTGGAAATACAATATTCTCCCCTGTTTACCGAGGATACTGCGGCGGAACAAGAAGAGATATTGATGATAGTTCCACGCTTTTCTCCAATCATATCTTGTTTCAGCATCTGCCGGGCGACCATTTGTGTTAGAAACATGGTTGCTTTTGTGTTTGTATTCATCACATAATCAAAACTTTCCTCAGTCATTTCTAAAAGGTCCGTTCTGGTTTTCGGCGCGACTCCAGCGTTATTCACCAATACATGGACAGCGCCGAAACGGTTTAAAGTCTCATAAACGAGGCGTTCCCGATCACGCGGGGACCCTACATCTCCGGGGATATAACAACAGGCTCCGCCTTTGCCGGTAATATCCTCAAAAGTATCGTCAACCGGATCGCTTACGCCGTTAAGGACTACATTAAAACCCGCTGATCCAAGCCAGACGGCAATCGCCCGCCCAATGCCGCGGCGTCCGCCGGTTACTATTGCTGTTTTTTTCACCTTGATCCTCTCTCTTTTAGCTTGATTTTCTCTTGCTATCGAGTCGATTTTCTGATTATAAGATTAGTATCTACAATATTAATCTCCGGTTTTTCTAATACCCCATATTTTTCTTTGTACTGAATCTGATAGATCAGCCGTTCCGCCGCTAATACTCCTATTTCATACAAGGGCTGTGAAACTGTTGTAAGCGGCGGTTCTAGTAATGTAGCGATATCTACATTGTCGAATCCAATAATCGAAATGTCTTCTGGAACTCGGTAGCCTGCATCATAAATAGCGCGCATAACCACAATAGCCCTAGCGTCGCTGGTAGCAAAAACTGCGTCAGGCAAAGGTCCGGTTTCCAACATTTTTTTAGTAAGCCTATAAAAACTGTGTACATTCTCCTGCTCATGCATTACCAGGGACGTATCAAAACTAATCCTGTAATTTCGGAGCGCTTCTTGATACCCTTGATAGCGTTCCTCATATAAGGACACGGCAGTGTCTCCAAGGGCAATGGCTATCTTTTTATGACCTCTTTCAATGAGATACGCTACCGCATTATAAGCGGCTTTCTTATTATCAATCACCACCGCGTCAATTTTACGGCTATACGCCCGCAGGGTCAATACTAAAGGAAAATGTTCTCTCCACAAATTCGTAATATGCGTTGAATGAGGCATCATTGAAGCAATAACAAATCCGTCAATAAGCCGAGGACGCAGTCTATTTATATAATCTTTTTCGATTTCAATGTGCTCGTCAGTATTGGTAAGCATAACCATAAACCCATGTCTGCGGGCGGTATCCTCAACGCCCCGAGTAATATCAGGAAATATCATATTCTGAATACTGGGAATTATCAGAGCGATAGTATTACTCCGTCCCATCTTCAGACCTTGAGCCATCACATTAGGACTGTAATTAAGAACCTTAATCGCTTCAAGCACTTTTTTTCGCGTATCTTCTTTTACATAACTTTTGTTATGCAATACCCGTGAAACCGTACTCATAGACAGTCCTGTATATTGAGCTACGTCTTTGAGACCTATCAGATTAAAAGAAGAACCTCGTACACTACTGGACATAATCACTATTAATACCGGGGCATCAGCGCAAGCATACGCTCCCTCGAATAAAAAGGATCCGTTTCGGCTATGGGAAGCCGCACCGTCTTTTCGGTTACTGCGGATTTGTAGATACCGGTAACGACTTCTACCGCTTCCCGTCCGGTATGACCGGTAAGAAGCAGCGCCGACGAATCTTTTTCTGTTTCTACGGCTTGGACAAAATCCATTATCTGTCCGATATGACCTTCCTGAAACAACGGAGGATAGCGTTTGTATATAGCTTCTATTTCAGTCTGGGTTTGGGGGTCCGCTTCGGGAAATCCCCCGGGTTTTGCTTTTGAGCAGCGCACTGAAAAAGGTATCTCCAGGGCGGCTCGTTCGGTCTGAAATACTAGTTTTCGTTCTTCTCCGTGGTGTATCTGAGAACAGGTAAGTTCTCCGACAGAACCGCTTTCAAAACGCATATACGCCATAGAGATATCTTCTACCTGAGCGTTAGAATGATATATATTGGTCATAAATGCGGTCAACGCTTTAGGTTTTCCCGCTATCCAAAGCAGTAAATCAATATAATGTACCGCAAGATTTAAGGTACAGCCTCCGCCGGCGCGTTCCCAAGAACCGCGCCAGTCTGTATCATAATAAGCGCTTCCGCGCCACCACACTGAATAGGCTTGACTGTATAGGAGTTTGCCGCAGTGTCCTTCATCTAAGAGGCGTTTAACATTCCACACATGAGTTGTATACCGGTTTTGAGCCACTACCGAGACAAGGCGCTTTTTCTTTTCCGCCGCGCTGATAATCGCGTCACATTCAGAAAGGGACGGAGCCATAGGCTTTTCTAACAATATATGAATCCCCGCGTTAAGACAGTCCAGGGCAATCTCGCAATGCGTTCCGGGAGGCGTACAAATAGAAGCGATCTGAAATACCTGTTCTGACAGGGCTTCCCGGTAATCGCCGTATACCTTTGCGGAAAGACCGTGCTTTTGTACCAGAGATTCGGCGCGGGTTTTATCCGCGTCAGCTATCGCTGTTATACAGACTCTTTCACTTAAAGCGCTGTATCCCTCAATATGATTACCAGAGATTCCTCCGGCTCCGATTATAAAAACAGATATCATAATGATTATTATCATACAGAACCTTATATGATTTGTCAATTAATTTCTGCAAACCTTTGCAAAAAAATATGCAGGCGGTTTATCTATGCCTATCCTGCGCGCTTTTCATAGCCTCTGTATTTGAGGTATGATTAGGCTGATAGTTATTTTAATACTAGCATAGAAATTTTTGAAGAAACCAAGGAGTTTTCCATGAGAAGCGATAAGGTAAACAAAGGCATAGCCCGGGCCCCGCACCGTTCCCTGTTTAAGGCTATGGGCTTTATCGACGAAGAGTTTAACCGCCCCTTGATCGGCATCGCGATGTCGAAAAGCGAAATTGTGCCGGGACACCTGCATCTGGATACCATAGCTCAAGCCGCGGCTGCTGGAGTACGGCTTGCCGGCGGGGTGCCGGTACAATTCCCGGTTATCGGCGTATGCGACGGAATCGCTATGGGACACGAAGGAATGCGGTATTCTCTGGCAACAAGAGAGCTGATTGCGGATTCTATCGAATGTATGGTCCTGGCTCACGGCTTTGACGGGCTTATCTATATCCCTAACTGTGATAAGATCGTGCCGGGTATGCTCATGGCTGCGGCGCGGCTCAACCTGCCGGGGGTCTTTGTTTCAGGAGGTCCTATGCTGGCAGGACGGTTACAGGGAAAGCCTATTACCCTTACTACGATGTTTGAGGCGGTCGGCGCGGCCGGGGCCGGCAGGATGGACGAGAAAGAACTTGCCCTTTTGGAAGATGCCGCTTGTCCTGGATGCGGGTCTTGTTCCGGTATGTTCACGGCGAATTCTATGAACTGCGTGACCGAAGCCCTGGGGCTTGCCCTGCCTGGGAACGGAACCATTCCAGCGGTGATGGCGGCACGGCTGCGGCTCGCCAAAAAAACCGGAGTCCTTGCGATGGAGGTTCTGAAAAAAAATCTATGTCCTCGCACGATTTTAACGGAAAAAGCTTTTATGAACGCTTTAGCATTGGATATGGCCTTAGGGTGTTCTACCAATACAGCGCTGCACCTTCCTGCGGTTGCCCATGAAGCGGGGATCAAGCTCGACTTGGATAAGCTGAATCAAGTCAGTGCGGTAACTCCTAATCTCTGTAAGCTGGCCCCCGCTGGTTCTGCGGCTATTGAAGACCTCCACGCCGCAGGGGGTATTCCAGCAGTGCTGAACGAATTGGCAAAGAAACGGCTTATTGATACCGCGGCGGTTACGGTTTACGGAACCCTTGGAGACAGCGTACATCAAGGCATCAATCAGAATCCTGAAGTTATCAGACCCATTGATAATCCCTATTCAGCCACAGGAGGACTTGCGGCGCTTAGGGGGAATCTTGCGCCTGAAGGCTGCGTTGTCAAGCGGAGCGCGGTGGCTCCGGGGATGCTTAAACATGAAGGTCCTGCTCGGGTGTTCGATGCTGAGGAACAAGCTTTTACCGCTATTATGAAAGGCAACATAAAACCCGGAGATGTGATTGTGATTCGGTATGAGGGACCAAAGGGCGGTCCGGGCATGAAAGAAATGCTTGCTCCCACCGGTGCGCTTGCGGGCATAGGACTTGACGATAAGGTAGCCCTTATTACAGACGGTCGATTTTCCGGCGCTACCAAAGGGGCGGCGATTGGTCATGTATCCCCTGAAGCCGCTGAAGGCGGGGTTATTGGTCTGCTTCAAGAGGGAGACAGCATCACTATTGACATTGAAAATCAGTCTATCAATGTCAACCTGACTGACGAAGAAATCGCCCGCCGCAGAGCTTCTTGGAAGCCTCTGCCTCCCAAAGTAACCGAAGGTTATCTTGCGCGTTACGCCCGGCAGGTGAGTTCCGCGGCCGCCGGCGCGGTGTTTGGATAAGCGCCGGCGTACACAGGTCTATTACGCCTTGAGACCGGATGTTACCAGTCCTTCAACGATATACTTTTGAAATATCAGGAAAATAATCAGCGAAGGAAGCAATGACAGAGTACCCATCGCAAAAATCGCTCCCCAGTCAGTAGAAGATTGGGGATCCGCAAACATCCGGAGGGCAACAGAAACCGTAAAATTCCGGGGACTGTTCAGGTAGAGAAGGGGACCTAAAAAATCTTCCCAACGCCAATAGAAGCTGAAAATCGTAGAAGTAATCAGCGCCGGTTTTACCAGAGGAAAGATAATTTTGGTATAAATCGTAAATTTATTACACCCGTCGATCATGGCGGACTGATCCAGTTCCGACGGGATCCCCCGGATAAACTGAACCATGAGAAAGATAAAGAAAGCCTGTCCGCCGTAATGAGGTATAATGAGCGGCAGAAACGTATTTACCCAGCCCAGTTTAAAGAAAATAATAAACTGAGGAACCATCACCACTTGATAAGGCAGCATCAGGGTTAAAAACATACAGCCATACCAGAATTTATTCCCTCTAAAATGGATTCGGGAAAAACCGTAGGCCACAAGCGAAGACGCTATCACCGCTCCCAGAGTAGAAAAGCCGGTAATGATAAAAGAATTCTTGTAAAACGTCGTAAAAGAGGTGGAGTTATTGAAAGCCCAGCCTCGCACAAAATTTTCAAGCGTAGGCTGCTTGGGGATCAGGGAAATAGTACCGAATATTTCCGACGAAGGTTTGAAAGCTCCGCAGGCCATCCAAAGCAGAGGATAGAACATGAATATTCCAATAACCACCACTATAGTATGAAATATAATTTCATCCTGTAAATTTTTTAAAAATCGTTTCTGTGTTTTTATCATTTTATACCTCTAGGATTCATAATATACCCAGCGATCCGAGGTTTTGAAAATAATGCCGGTAAAAACCCCGATAATTAATACAAGAACCCAAGCCATAGCGGAACTGTAGCCCATATCATAATAGGTAAAAGCCCTAAGATACAGATATAGCGCATAGACTAAGGTACTGTTTTGCGGCTCTCCTTTTCCGCCTGAGACAATGAAAGCCTGCGTAAAAACCGTAAACCCATTGATTAACTGCATAATCAAATTAAAGAAGATAATCGGCGTCATCTGGGGCAGGGTAATATTGAAAAACTGCCTGAGTGAACCGGCTCCGTCAATTGACGCGGCTTCATAATAGGTCTGGGGGATCTGCCGCAGCCCTGCAAGAAAGATAAGCATCGACGAGCCGAATTGCCAGACCGCCAGAATGATAAGTATCCACAGAGCCGTATCAGTACGGGCTATCCAGCTCACGGTGCTGTTAATACCGACGGACTGGAGGATAGTATTCACGGCTCCGTCAGAAAGGAACATCCGCCGCCACATAACCGCTACCGCTATGCTGCCTCCTACCAGAGAGGGAAGATAATAAGCGGCTTGATAGAGCCGGATCAAAGGAGAAGCCCGTTTAAAAAGCACCGCGATGCAGAAAGCAAAGATCAAACGCGCAGGTACAGAAACAAAAGCATAATAGAAGGTAACTCCCAAAGATTTCCAGAACAAGGCGTCTTTGACCATCTTTTTAAAATTAGAAAGTCCTGAAAATATCGGGGAACCTAAAATATCATAATCGGTAAAAGAAAAATAAAACGAAAAAAGAATAGGAATAACAGAGAAGGCAAGAAAACCGATAAGCCAAGGGCTGATAAACAGATACCCTGTAATATCTTCCCGCAACTGTCTCTCTTTGGAATAGTAACCTTTCATGGATTGTGGATCTCCTTTTGGGAACAAAGGCTGCCTACCGCGAATTTTTCATCTGTAGACAGCCAAAAACTTAAAAACGCCCCTGGTTTTACCGCTAAATCGGCAGCGTTCAGCCTCCCAGAATTTCTTTGGCTCGCTGAATCATACGGCTCGCGGCGTCAGCAGTGGATATCTGCCCAATCAGAGCCTGAAGAAATATCTCCTTAAAGGCGTCTTCGGTTTCGCCGGCTTTAGGCGGATCCGGAGGATCAATAGGACTGGTGAAAGGCGTTACCTTGCTGATATAGTCAAAAAGACTTTTCATGTTAGGATCAACCTTGGGCGCAAGATGTTCCCGGACATCTGTAGGAACCGGTACTCCCCGTTCCGCCAGCAGAATACTGTTGGCTTCTAAATCATTGATAAAGAAGTTAATAAACTTTGCAGCCAGATCTTTATTCTTGGAAGCAGAAACCATGGAAATAAACTGGGAAGGCTTCAGATAGGTGCCGAATTGTTTCCGGTTTGGTCCGACGCTGGGATTCATGATGTAATCTACTGGACGTTTAGCCGCTTGGATATGACCGATATGTTGATTGCTCCAGTAATACATATTCCAGGTCTTACCCCGAGAAAAGGGTTCTTCCTCCATAGTGGTAACAAGAAAACCTTCCTGGGGATCAAAAAGCGCTCCCGCCGCCTTGAGCCGAAGATTCATATCCAGCAGTTCTTTGACCTCGCTTTCTAAACCAACCCAGCCTACGCCTTTACCATCCCGGGCGTAGTAGGAACCGCCCATTTCCCGGACCCGATGTTCCAGCAACTGTTTATGGGTGTTGAAAGGCTGGGTTTGAACGCCGGTCTTTTCGTAAATGGTCAGCGCAATTTGTTCAAAATCCTGCCACGTCCAGTTCACGTCGTCAATGGTAACGCCCGCTTGTTTGAGAACCGCCGGATCTACTCCCATGCCCCAAGCGTTAGTACCCAGATTCAAAGCGATCAGCTTGCCGTTAATCCTGCCGGAAGCCAGGGCTGATTCAGACCACTTGGAAAGATCAATAACTCCCTTTTGACTGTAGGGGCTCAGATCTTCCAGCAGATTCCGGTTGAACCACTGATTAATGTATGCGTAGTCCTGCTGCATCAGGTCCGGGAGACTTCCCCCTGCGGCTTGGGTGTTCATCTTTGACCAGTACCCGTCCCATGCGGTAGCTTCGGTCTCCACCGTAACTCCGGGATTCTTAGATTCAAAGAGCCGGGCAATCTTGATAGTCCGCTCATCCCTGACCGTATTGCCCCACCAGGCCAGCCGCAGGTAATTGGCGCTCTTGCCTGTCGAATCCTTGCCGCCCGCGCCGGCAAAGCTCATTGCCGGGGCTAACAAAACAACCGCACATACCAAAACAATTTTTTTCATAATTCCTCCATAAATTTTTAGTATACTTGTATTTTTATTTTTGCAAACATTTGCAAAACAAAATATTTTTTTGAGGCGATCTTCAAAGCCCGATGAAATAACATTAGTTTATCAATGTAAAATACAATACTATTGTCTTTTAGTTTTACGCTAAAATAATTTCAGTATACTTTGCTGATTACCTCTGATTTTTTAGGATACAGCAAAGCGGTATATCTGTCAAGAAAAAAAATATATTTTCCAAACTTAGTCAGGGGCGGGATTGCTTCAAGCCCGACCCCTAGACCGTATTTTCTCAACAGATCTTACCGCCCCATGCTGCTAATTCCGCTTTATCCGGGCGTCGGCCGCGACAAAAGCGTCCCGGCCGGGATCGTAAATCACCGGATTAAGATCGATTTCGCCGATATCCGGGAGGGCAAGCAGCAAAGCGCTGATCTTTTCCAGCAGATCCGCCAGGGCGTTTTT
>JAITHD010000113.1 GCA_031280155.1 Treponema sp.
ATGAAAAACCAAACGATGCTTTTTGGTCTTCTATCGTATTATTATCGGACGGGAAGATATATTTCAAATTCTCCCATGCCCAGGGAACAAGCGCAACCCGGTTTATAAATAACGTCAATCCCGGCAGAAATGACGGAGCATAGGCAAAAGAAAGTCCGTGAAACATGGTGTGGTCATTTGAGCTGTTATTGTCGAAATAATCCGACTCCGAAAGATAACCTACCCAAATTCTTGCCTCGACATCCCCGGCATACCAGTTCAGCCACGGAATAGTGACCCGCTGTCTGCGTAAACCAATATCAAGTTTTGGGTAAGTTGGCGCATTGTTTGAATGGAGTATGGGATTAAGGTATGCCGGGCCCAGCCATATCGCCTGTGTGCCGAACCCGATAGTCAGAGTTTTCCATGTATAGCGGATTTCGCTGTCCCCCCAGTCCCAGGTAAAAAAAGGCTCATCTCCAAAACGCTGGGGCGCATCAACGCCGACATTGTGACCATAGCCCCAGAAATAGCCGTATTCACTGTCGTATTTTGAAGGCATTATGTCAAACGCCGCGTTCTGGGAAAATGAAAGCTGCGGTTTGAATGTTGCCTCTACGCCGTAGCCTTCAAAGCGGATGCCCCCTGTCAAGCTGGCGTTAAAACCTCTGCCCTGCCAGAGGGCGCCGTCATTCTGTCCATAAGGCGCGGCGGTATTGCCGGACATAAACAGTTCGGGACCGTATATACGGAACGCCGCCTTACCGAAAAGCCGCCGTTTTGTGCCGAGGTTCAGACCTTCCCATGGGTGGAGCGGAGTTTTACCCCTTTCTTCGTCAGTCTTTAAACGCCATACCGAGTCAGAGAGGGTGCGGTAATTAAGATAGGGACGCTCCGCTAATCCCTGCAAAGCAAGAAAGTCATAATATTCTTCCTCAACAGACTTGAGGGCTTCCTGGGCAGGGAGCAGCGCAAGCAAAATAAAAAAAAGTAACGCTGCTGTAAAAATTCGCTTTTTCATGTTGTTTTCCTATTTTGTAATACAAACTTTTTTGATAAAATATAAAATATGAGGTAATTCTTTTAAAACCATTTTTTCCATTAATAGTTATATCGCCGCCTTTCTTGGGGCCGTCAGTTCATGGTATGCCAATGACACGCAATACCTCTTCCTGATACATCGTTTCTAACCTGACGTACCTGCGAATCTTTTCTTATATTCCCCATACTATGATCTAGCAGCCGCAACATGCTTAGAAAACAGCCATGAGTACTTTTTTGCTCAACCCCCTTATACTGCCTTTGCAAAACCAAAAATGAAACCCTGAGAGTATAATGCCCAGTTGAGGATCAACTTTTATTGTATAAAAATAAAAAATTTTTATCAATAGGCTTTATAAAGATTTCAGGGCAACTGTAATGTCAGCTACCCCCGCCTAAAGGCAGAGGCTTGAGCCTTGGGCATTTGACGGTGATTTTTTTCTCTAAGTATGTTGAGGCATTTAAAAAACTGTAACTATTTGCCATAAAAGATTATTATCATAATAAAGAACGGATAAAAACCCGCTTTGAGGCGGCCGGCTTGACAAGTCCTTGAAGTTTTTTCTATATTATTTAGAGAATAGTAAATCCATGGTATATACTTTCTTGGGTTTCCGTGAGGCGGTTTTTAGGAGTGTTTAAATGAATCTTGTGAGTAAACTTTCTTCAAAAAATTTTTTTCTATTTAATTTGGTGCTGATAGGGGTGATTATTGGGTTTTCCCTGGCGTTTCTTTCTTTCTCGTGTTCAACGCCCCAATCTAAGCGGACTGCCCGGGCGGAGGAAAATCCAATAATCATCCCGGAAAACGCCTTATCTGTTGCGGAAGGGCTTCAAGTCGCTTTTAGCGCGGCAACAAATAAGGTTCTGCCGTCGGTGGTTGAGTTAAAAGCCATTTCCACCAGACGCCAGCAAGTACCCAGCGGGATACCTTGGGAATTCTTCTTCGGTCCTCAAGACGGGAATAACGGACAGGGGCAGGAACGGGAATATCGGGCTCAAGGACTTGGATCAGGCATCATTGTCCGGCAGAATAAAGATATCTATTATGTGCTGACCAATAACCACGTTGTAGGGGACGCAAATGAAATAGTCGTGGTTGATAATAATGGTAAAGAATATCCTGCTGAACTGATAGGGAAAGACGAGCGTAAAGATTTGGCAATGGTTTCGTTCAAGAGTACCGACAGCTACCCGTTGGCGGTCTTGGGCGATTCAGATGCGGTAAAAGTTGGGGATTGGGCTATTGCGGTAGGCAATCCTTTAGGATTTATGTCGTCAGTAACTATGGGAATTGTAAGCGCCGTAGGACGAACTCCCGCCGGCGGCGGTCCGGGGAATAATATCAATGATTTTATCCAGACCGACGCATCTATCAATCAGGGCAATTCCGGCGGAGCCCTGGTGAATATTCGGGGAGAAGTCATCGGGATCAATACATGGATAGTTACCAACAGTTCCGGCGGCGGTTCCATAGGGCTGGGTTTTGCGATTCCTATCAATAACGCTAAACGATCAATCGGCGAATTTATCACTTCCGGCGTGATCAGTTACGGCTGGCTTGGGGTAAACCTCATGGACCTGGATAGAGATATGATGAAAGCCTTGGGCATTGAGGAAAAACGCGGGTCTTTGGCTGCCCAGGTGTTTTTAGGCTCTCCGGCGGATAAAGCGGGAATACGTCCAGGGGATTTTATCACCCATGTAAATGGCAAGGAAGCTCGAGGCTCAAATCCTTTGATGCTCATAGTAGGAGATTTGAAACCCGGAGATAGGGCAAAGTTTACGGTTATTCGGGACGGCGTATCAAGAGATTTTGACGTTCGTATTGAAGCCCGGACTGAGTCGGTAGTTGCGGACAGCAAGAAATTGTGGCCTGGAGTTAATGTAATTCCTCTCACCGACGCGTTGAGGGAAAGCCTGAAACTTGATAAAAAGGCGGAAGGTCTCTATGTGGCGCAAGTTCTGGCTGAAACCCCTTCGGCAATAATCGGACTTCAGCGGAATGATCGGATTACCGGCATTAACGGAGAGACCATCAAAGACTTGGCTTCTTTCTATAGAATTTTGAGAGAAAAGACTGACAGGGAATTGTGGTTTAACATAATCCGAGGGGATTCTACCTTAGAAACCCTGAAATTTAAGAAATAATAATGCAGATGCGGCTAAACCTCTCCTCTAGCCGCATTCGATTATATCAGCTTATGATCCTTTGCGGCAATGGTTAAGGTGCTGTTCCAATAATGAAGATTGAGAAACCCTCGGCGTGTTTCAAGATCCTCAATCCGGTTAGCTCGGCGCTGAAGTCTTCTGAAAGCCATGCTTACCGCAGTATTAAGATCGATTTCCGATGCATTGGATTCCAGTAATATCCGGTAATACACATAAAAATGAAATATATCGTTTGGGTCTGAATCAGGAAGCAGCGCGTCTCGGGTAAAACGCTGCATCTGCTGGATAGCCTGTTCCCGTTCCGCTCCGGCAGTGGAAATCCGGCAGAGCGCAAGGGCTCGGTAGTCAAAAATAAGCCGATCCCAGAGTTCTTTATGAGACAATACTAAAAGTTCTCCCTGAGCAAACCCGCTTCTCCAATCAGGACGCTCAGTATACAGAAAATCTTCCTCTGGAAAGGGGGGGGGCGTTTTTTGGCTTAACGTAATGGTTTTTTGATAATTTCCAGTCATGTAAGACGCTTCGATTTCAAAAAGCAGCCCGTCATAGCCCTTGACTGGGGGAAGTTTCTGGTTATGTTGTCCTGTATAGACCATCGTCCGATATATCCATGCAGATAAGGTGCGTTCCATAGCCTCTGATACGGGTCCAGCGGGATTTTTCTGAAGCGCCGTAAATATATCAAGCGCTTCTTGATAGCGGCCTGTTTCAAATTTAAGTTTTCCCTGAAGAAACCGGGACCTGTCAGCCCAGCCCGATCTATTGGAAGCAACCGCCGCTTGTTCTGATTTTACCGCAAGCAGGTCAGCTCTGGAAAGATTGCCGAACAAAAATTGTGCAATCCCCGCATAATAAGCGGCTACCCCTAATTCACCAAACTGTTCTGATTTTTCCGCATTGTCCACCGCGAAAGATACATAATCCAAGGAATCGTCAACCTGCTGTTTGGAAAGATTCACTAACGCAAACAACCGATATACATGGGCAATCCCCTGTTTTTGGGACTGGCCTATCAGCATGGCTTCTTTTACCACCTCCAAAGCAACCTCGACATTCCGTATGCCAAGATAATATCCCGCAAGATTAACGAGAATCTGAATCTTGTAACCAGAGAAAAAATCTCCTGTCGGCGGCGGATTTTTAAAAGCCTCTCGGATATTCTGCTCGTTTTCATGTAAAAGCGCTTTAAGGGTAATAAAAATATAGTACAGCGCGGGACATTTGTCTTCGCCCACTACCGTAGCAAAACACTTCTTTTTAACAGCCTGTTCTATACTTTGATAGGTTCCATTAATCACATCTCCGGAAATAGCCTCTAAAATGAGTTTATCTCCTCCCTGATTGCCTAAGTCAGCCAAAATCTCAAGGAAGTTGAAACAGGGACGCAGTTTTTTGGAAAATATCCAAGCTAATAAACGGTTCCGTACAAAATGATGAATTCGTTCTTTCCGTTCTCCTATGTTTTTTTCCGCAAGAGCCATAAAATCCAACACCCGAGGCGTTGGGTCTTCAGTATAATCAATGACTCCAAGCTCGGTCAGAATCGCAAACGCCCGAAGGAGCATCGCGGATTTCCGTTCTTCCTCTTCAAAAAGCTGAGGAAAAAGAAAACCCGGAAAATAATATCCTAAGAGGCTTGCGGAATACGCTATTTCCCAGAGATCGCAGGACATTTCAGGAACTTTCCGAACCGGACATTCTTCAGGAGCGAATTTGATGACCCTGGGAAATATCCCTTTCCATGATTGCAGCCGCCCTTCAACAATCGAAGTATCGGTAAAACCTATGCCCTTGACGCCGGTTTGTTGAGGCGCCAGATGATATGAACAGGTTCCGTATATCAGCAGTTCCGTCTTATTCGGCAGCCGCTTCAAAACATCCAAACACAACTGCATAGCAGTATCGTCAGCATAGTGAATTCGTTCTATAACAAGAATAGGTATGCTCTGCCGCTGTTTTATTGCGGCGCTGTAAGCAGCTACTATTTTTTGAAAAAAGAGGCAGCCGGTTTGAATCAGAAAATCTGAATACTCTTCCATCAGGCGTTCCCGGAACAAAAGGTCCCGTAACCGATCTAATTCCGCAAGATTTTCCTGACTGGTAGAGGCTTCAATAAAAGCATGGATCCGGGGACTCAAAAGATCTGAAAAGCGCCCAATACCGCTTTTTGGACCAAACCGCAGCACCAGCGGCGGATATTCTCCCAAGGTCTCAGCACAGAAATGATAAATCCCGTCTCGTTTTCCCGTGAACCCCGGACTCAAGAGTACGGCGTTTCTGTGAGAGCCGTAACAGATCAGCCGCAGAATCTTTTCCCGAAATGGAAATAATTCTTTAACCCTATTGCCGGTACTATCCGGGACAAAGGTTCTCAAAATCCGCAACTGTGCGTATCCTCGAATAAGCGGACTTTCAACTGAGGATACTTCCAAGGGTTCTTCCCCATTAAGCGAAACCGGCATATCTGTTTCAGGAATCTTTTCTTCTATAGCGATATAGGGACTTAAAGGAACCTGCACTGACGGAGCGCACCAGATGCCGGTTCCTCCAGTTCTGGACCCAAGGGTACTGCATAACGGGGTTATCTCATAATCTGATACATTGCGGCTAATCACCAAGGCGTATCCGAACAACTCCGGGGCGGCGTTCTCAAGATAACCCAAAATGGTTTCCAGCACTGAAATAATCGTGAGCCAGATGCCTAAAGATTGTTCATCAAAGATGCCGGTAATGATTCGGTGTTTATTATTAACCCGCCCTCCAGCAGACTCGATGATTTGAATGACGTTTTTTTCCAATAAATTGATCAGATCCGGTCTTGTCCGGCGCAGTTGAGTTCTAAATCTAAGGAAGAAAAAGAGTTGTATCATACAAGGATAGCGTCCAAATCGATTTCCCCGGCAATACAGGGAACCGTAAGCCCCCAATTTTCCAGCGTTTCTGGATGAACTTCTCCAAAGACCCCAATAGAAACGCCTTTATACTGGATTGACGCCGCTCGTCCTGAAATAAATCGCGGATCCTTGGATTCTGTTACCTCGTAATCACGAGATATATAATAAAATAAGGTTTGAAGCTGACCTGCGGCGGTATTGAAGGTTGCATCCCTATCTACAGTGAGGAATCCCGCGTACTGCCGAGTCTGAGTACCGTAGTTTTCCGTAGAATCCCGATACGCTACCTTGCCGATTTCAAAAATCCGATGAGGGTATGCTGAATGACCTGATACGGCTTCACTCATTAAAAGGGATGCCAGTATACTATCTCGGATGTACTCGTAGTTTTCGGTCATAGGATTAGCTATACGAATTATCCTGCTCCCGTTGCCCCGCATTTTGTCAACCAAGTCCTGCCGGCATCCGAGATAGTTATAGATCATCTCCTGATAACCCAGACCTACTAGAATTTCCTTAACCTTACGGCTGAAAGCGGTAATTGGACTGAGCCGTCCAATGGTAAAATCCCGGGGACGCTGGGGCGTAAAAGAGGCAAGTCCTCGACCTATCATCACATCCTCAACCACGTCTGCGGCGTGAAGAAAATCATTCCGATATTCAGGAGGATAGACCCGAATTCCCTCGGTTTTGCCGGCTTCTCCTAATTCCGCTGAACAGGCTTTTTCAGCTTTTACGCCCATCCGCGCCAATCCGGCAATACATTCCTCTTGTCCAAGGGGTTCCCCTAAAAACGTTTCTATCCGGGACAAAGAACAGAAAACTGGTTCTTGGAAATAATAGGGAGTTGTCACTGAAGAGCCAAAGGGAGTAGCATAGGCGTATTCTACAAGCACCGGCTCAATGGCGCAGCCCTGATCCGCCAGATCGCAAGCCATGATAGACCCGGCAAGGGTCACTGAAGGCATATCCGTACCGGTAATCTCCACAAAAAGATCCGTATCCCCAACTCGGACCGCTCCAAGATCAGCGGAATTGATAATCGGCGGATACGAAAGTATCTTTCCTTGGGCATCTACCAAAAGCGGATGCACAGGTTCATGTTCCTGAATAAAAGCGTATTCTTTGCCTTTAGGATGCTGGTTGAGAATCTCTCTAAGCGTAAGGGGCGTATCCCACTGAAGCGGCGTAAAGGAAACCGAATCCGGGTCTACCCCTTTGTAGGTAATGGGCCATTGAATACTAGCAATTCGGTACAGTCCCATAGAAACAGTCCTGCGCTTGCGTCCGAAATTCCAAGCCAGCTTTTCCTGAGTCTGAATCATGTCCCGGAGCGCCGCATCGGAGATGGGTTTCCCGGAAGCGATAAACCCCGCAAGAAAAGGGCGTACCTTCTGGACGCTGGTTTCTACTATCACTTTTTCTCGAGGTTTCCGCATATTTTCTGGGGACGAAAAAAAAGAATAGTTTGGTATTCCGCCGGCGCCGCCGTATATTCGAAGCTGTCTAGCGCAGCCTGCGGTACTCCACAAATCAGGACGGTTCGTATCATTCAGCTCGATTTTTAAGACCCGCTCCGCCGGAGGGATGGTTTTATCCGAATCCTCATCCAGTTCGGCTTTAGCGCAGGAGAGAGCCTCCTCGAAATCATCTCGGTTATCCCAACGTCGATTCGCTAATGTATAAAAAACCTCTTCATTTACTTCAATTTTAGGCATTTCCTATTCCTTCGTCCTTATTAGAAGTATTGTCAGCTACCCCGCCGCCTAAAGGTTTTTTCTAGGGCTTGGGGCTTGGGCCGGTTGTCCGGCTTGCTCCCTAAGATTTCTACTTCCTTCCCGTTCTTTTCTTTTTTCTAAGCGGGGTTTTTCTACGGCGGTTTCATTCCCGTTACCAAGAGCCAAAGCCGCCATATCCATAGACGTAACGTTCCCACACCGTGCAGGTAGGTCTATTCAACTTTTTTACTATACCACAAAGCAGGTTGTTCAGTCAAGCATCATAGCCGCAACATGAGGTGGCGGTGTTGCGGATACCTCGTTTTTGTGAAAAATCCGCCTAATTTAATTTCAGGAATTTTCGTAACATTTTTATCATTTATATGATAAACAAAGTTTCATGGACAATAACCAATAAACCATTGTCAGACAAAAGTTTTTTAAAATAATTTTTTCCCAATCTATGCTGTTTTCTTTCAGAAAACAGTCAGAATGATCCGCAAAAGCTCCGGCGGTTCTGAAAAACCGCAGAAATAAAAACCCTAG
>JAITHD010000137.1 GCA_031280155.1 Treponema sp.
GGGTAGTTATGAAAAAAATTGGTTTATTATGGTTCTTTTTTGGTCTATGCTTTACGCTCTTTGGGCAGACTGAAACAGAAATTGAGACTGATCCGCCTATCGCCGAGCAGACCGAAGGGGAAGTTGAGATTGAGGCGGTAACTGATCAGGGTGAAACGGAATTTAAATGGGAGCTTCTCACGTCAGGGGATAAGCAGACCATAGTTATTACCGGTTATACCGGGACGGAAACGATTATTAGCGTTCCTGACAGGATGGAATCAATTCCAGTAACCGCTATAGGCAGAGGCGCTTTTGCGGGTTCCCGGGTGACCAATGTTGAACTTCCCCCAGGACTCACGGTAATTGAAGAACGGGCTTTTGCGGGCTGTGCAAGTCTGAGAGGCATCACCATTCCTGAGACGGTTACGCTTATTGAGGATTGGGCGTTTTACGGCTGTTCAAGCCTGACTGGGCTTAATCTTCCTGAAGAACTTATCGCCATTGGGGACGAGGCTTTTACGGATTGTTCAAGTCTCAGTACAATTGTTTTTCCATCAAAACTTATCAGTATTGGAGATTGGGTATTCTTCAGATGCACTGGTTTAACCAGTATTACCCTTCCTGTAGGACTTACGGCGCTTGGAGACGGCGTATTTGCCAAATGTTCAAAATTGACTGTAATTACCATTCCAGAAAAAGTCGCTACTATTGGGGATTGGGCGTTTTACGGCTGTTCAAGCCTGAACGGTTTTAATGTCTCAGAAAAAAACATGAATTTTATCAGCATTAACGGCGTACTGTTCGATTATACCGGCAGTACCCTGATCAGTTACGCTGGAAATAAGCGGGATCTTACCTATACCATACCGACAGGAGTTGCCTATATCGCCCCGGGAGCCTTTCTTGATTGTACGAAACTCATTGAGATTACGTTTCCCCCAGGGGCCATTACCATAGGAGATGCGGCGTTTGCCGGATGCGGCAATCTCATCAGGATTAACCTGCCTGCGGGAAATGCGGATATCCGCAATAGAGCCTTTGCGGACTGCACAAGTCTTAAAAACATAGCTTTTCCAGCAGGAAATATTACCATCCAAAAAGACGCTTTTGCTCGGTGTAAAAACCTAAGCACCCTTACCTTTTCCTCTGGAAGCGTAGACGTCGCGGATGCGTTCGCGGATTGTTCAAGCCTTAGAGCGGTTTCTTTTTCTTCAGGAAACGTCATTATCAGACCCTATGCGTTTACTCGCCGTACAAGTCTTGAATCAGTTTCGTTTTATCCGGGAAATACGATTATCAGCGAGTACGCTTTTAACGGCTGCTCAAATCTTACCAATATTACGCTTGCAAAAAATACGCAAATCAAAAATTACGCTTTTTTTGGGGTTCCCGGCAAACAGGTATATCGGGAAAGCGAGCCGGTTATGTTGATCAGAAATCCTCGGAACAACTCATAACATAACAAACGCCGATAGCAGGGCATAAAACACGTTCCGCCCTGCTATAATCGGCTTGCTGTTATCCGGTTCAAGAAAAAACCTTTATGCCTGGGGCGGCTGACGAGAATCTCTCAAAAACCCAAAGAGACTGCCGCAGAATCCACCCGCAATATGGGCAAAATGGGAAACATTGTCTTTATTAAAAGAATTTAACACTTCTCCTCCTACATATAAGATCAGCACCAAGATAAAGGTTAGGGGTATTTCTCCCTTGCCGTAATTCGTAAAGGAAGAGAGCAGAATCATCATAAAAACCACCCCGGAAGCTCCCAAAAGTCCAGTGGGAAACAAGAGGATATTGAGTACCCCTGTAATCAGGGCGGTTATGATAATCATGGTGAGTATAGATAAGGAGCCGTAATTTTCTTCTAACATGGGACCCAAAAGGAGGATCAGAGAAAAATTAGATATCAGATGGTTGAAATCCGCATGTCCGATAACGTGGGTAACTAAGGTTATCCAGTTCCGAAAATTTCCCACTGAAAAGCCGCCTTTTCCGGGAATCACAAACCACTGCGCTCTCAAAGAAGGCAGCAGGGTTTGGGAAAGAATTAATACCAATACGCTTAGAAATGTAAAGGTTAATACTGTAGGAGCGTTATATTTTATACGCATATATATCCTTAGGCAACATCCAAATCTATCTGTACCGGGCAGTGATCAGAACCCTGTACCTCGGCGCGAATAGCCGCGTTTTGTATCCAAGGCATGAAACTTTGATCCACGCAATGATAATCGATTCTCCAGCCTACATTCCGTTCCCGAGCACCTCCACGATAAGACCACCAACTGTAGCGTCCTGATTCGCCCTGATGAAAGGCGCGAAACGTATCTACATAGCCTGCGCCGATAAAAGCGTCCATCCACGCCCGTTCTTCCGGCATATATCCCGGATTTCCCTCGTTTTCTTTGGGCCGCGCTAAATCTATAGGGGTATGAGCAATATTATAATCCCCGCACAGCACCAGATGCCTCCCAGCCTTAACTAATGTGTCGCATAATTCCCGAATCGACTGACAAAAAGCCAGCTTGTAACCCAGCCTAGCGCCTCCTTCCTGAGAATTAGGAAAATATGCGCTAATCAGAACAAAACCCTTGAAATTCGCCTGCAATACTCGACCCTCGTCATCAAATTCAGGGATTCCTAAAGGCTTCACGTCTAACGGTTCATCCTTGCTGTATATGGCAACCCCTGAATACCCCGGTTTCTTTGCGCTGCTCCAATATGAGACATATTCTTGTCCCTTCTGATCTGTCAGTCTCATCAAGTCCTGAGAAAGCTGTTCTGGACGCGCTTTGGTTTCTTGCAGACAGAGTATATCCGGCGATTCTTCCTGTACCCATTGCACAAAACCCCGCTTTTCCACTGCCCGGATACCATTAACATTCCACGATATGATACGCATTAGATTCAGTATAATTCTTAATAACGCCTCTCGACAAGACGTCAGCTATCCCCCGCCTAAAGGCTTTTTCTAGGGCTTGTAAACATGATATTTTAACGTAAACCTTTGGAGGTGGCGGGAATCGAACCCGCGTCCTAATACGCGACATACAAATCTCTACAGGTTTAGCCGCGTATTAATTTTCTGGATGAACTTGGCTACGCGGCGTGCGGCGCATCCGTATTTCAGAAGATTCTTATCCCAGATTGTCTGAAATCAACCTGGAACCAGCCTTGATTGCGTCGAAAATCCGTTCCCTCAAGGCGGCGGGACCGGTTTTCGTGTTCCGCTGCTTACGCAGCAAGAGCGTAATTGTCGTAATCGGCAATTATATTGGCGCTGAATATTAGGAGATCAGCACTCCACCTGCAACCTGCACCCCGAACCGTACCAGTCGAAACCAATACACCCCCGAATGTGCTATTACAAATATAGTAAAAAAAAACAGTCCTGTCAATAGTTTTAGGACTTAGATTTTTCCTCTAACCCCTTTTTCAGCAAATATACGGCTTCACCCCAAAGGACCCCAAATCTTTTTTTATGCCTCAAACAGCGAGATTTGTACAAACAATGCCGTCAGATTCTTACATAGAAGAATTCATACTTATATGCTTTCCAACAAGGATAACCAATACGAATATTGGTATACGCCTTATTCTTGGATGGTTTTAGGGGGCAATACATGAGAATTCTCCTTCATAATCAGCTTTACGGCATATTTCGTAACACATATAATCCCGTAAATCGTTAGGATTGGTATTACGATATTGGTTATCAGGAATATGACGATATAATTCATCACATTCTCGATTAACGCATCGCTCAATTTCTTTGCGTTTGATATGAATACCGGTATATTAGTTATCAGCGACGCGGCGGAACTAACTGCGGAACTGACCTGAGACGTAACAGTATTCACGCTGTCTTTAAGTTTGTCGAGAAATCCGCCTTCTCTCGTTTTGGTATCTGTTTCAACGCTTCCGTTCACATCGCTTTCTATTTTTTCAGCGTTTTTACCAGTATCGGCTATATCCGCAAGCAAAATACTTATCTTATCAGTAAAGAACTGTTTTTCAATAATCACTCCTAATTGGAGCGACCCAGGTATTGCACAGGCTATGGATACCACAATCAGAACGAATACTGGAATTATCCGCCTGATTCGCTCGGCATCTCCTTTAATCCACAGGGTAAGGATACATAAGAGCAGACAAACAGGTATGATAATTTTGAAAACAATAAAACCCGACAGTGATAACAGCAATTTTTCCATTACCACCGCTCCCAAAGCATATAGAAGCACATCAGACAATTTATCCAATACATTGTCTAAGGGAGACAAAATCCCGAATCCAGGATTAACCTTTTCCAAAACATTGATAAGTCCGTCTACAGTTTGTACTACAGCCCATACGGTCAGTATTTGCTGTGATTTCCGGGTGAGGATGTTTTGTATTCCTTTCGGATCATTGGAATCCGAAGGTTGCCGCGCTGCTTTTGAAGCAAACCCGAAAAACGAAACAAACCCGATTGCAGCCAAGAATATAGTAAGTATTATTCTTGTATTTCTATTCATTGCCATTTTTAAATCCGCCATATAGTAGTTCCTTTATCGGAGGCAATCGACAAAATATGATGAAATTATTTAGAGGTAAAATCAATACGAACAATTCATGGTATTATAATTGAATTACAGGCTTCAAGCCGAGATACTTTTTTTTTCATCATACTTTGTACAATACCTCCCCTTTATCCTTTACGCAATATTATTGAATCTCGTGTTATGGTATGTCCGCCGCATTTCGGGCATTTACCAAAAACATTCATATCTTCTTAACAGCCATAAATCTGTGGCGTCAATCTTTACCCCCTCACCCCAGTACGCCCCGCAGCAGTTTGGCAAGCATCTTCGCCATGTCGTGGATATTTATGTCCATATCGTTTTTCAGCCATTCCTGTAAAATGGCAAGAAAGCCGTCCCGGATAAAAACGGAATAATAGTTCAAAGTCC
>JAITHD010000223.1 GCA_031280155.1 Treponema sp.
TAAACGCCGTCTTTACCGCGGCTTTTTTCTATCCGGTCTATGAGGAACTTGCCTGTTCTCTAGTTCTTGTCGGTCTGATATATCGTTTCGATTATCTTGGTCATTATCAAGGCATCTTCCAAACCAAGCCCTTCAGGACTTCCTGTCCGATTGATACAAGCCTCCACAAACTGCATAAGCGGTGAAGGTTTTGCCTCCGGCAGGTTTTGGGGATGCCCGGAAGAAACCCCCAAAGCGCATAAGGCTTTGGTAGTAAGCTCTATCTGACTGCCCCGCATAAACACTGAGCCTTCGGTTCCGTATACTTCCAGTAGGTCTGGTACGCCAAATGTAACAAACCCAGTTTCCATAGTTCCTAGAATACCGTCTCTAAATTCCGCTATTCCAATGGCGTTTTCATCGGAATTTGTCCCAAAAGGATTCGTAACCATACCGGTAATTCGTTTCGGAGGACCAAACAACAATGAAAGTACATAAACCGGATGAGCCCCTAAATCCATCATAGCTCCGCCGCCGGTAAGAGCTGGGTCAAACCAATACTCCGGCAGCCAATGATCGCTTACGCCGTTATGACTGCGCCGGAAGCGGCCCCCTGTTACCCGCCCCAAGGTTCCCTCCTCTACCAGCCGCTTCACATAGAGAATAGCCGGATTACTCCGCAAGGGCAGGGATATAGTAAAGATCACACCGGCTCGGCGGATTTCCGCGGCAATCGCTTCAGCACTTTCCATATCCGGGGCTAACAGTTTCTCTGTAAAAATATCTTTTCCCGCTTTGGCGGCTTTTACCAGCAGTTCTCTATGCATCGTAGTAGGAGCATTGCATATTACGGCGGTAAAATCTTTCCTGTTAAGAAAAGCATCGTAATCCGCTTCAAAAGCCGCGCCCCATTCCGCAGCCCTAGCCCTTCCCTGTTCCGGATTTTCATCCCAAAGCGCTGCCGGTTGTACCTTGCCGCTTTCCTGTAATTCCCGGACATAATCTTTTGCATGAACATGCCAAGAACTCATAATTCCTACTTGTAACATATAGTGTCTTCCTTATTGTTATGGTAATATTTACTCATAATACCACATTAAACAGATAGACAACAGATATTTTTAATTAGCATATTACACTCATCAGGGTATAGGCAAACAACACTGATCCAGCAGGGGTAAGCAGCTTCTTACAAAGCTGCGCGTCATTGTTCGCTGCTGCCGGGTTTTGGGACCTTGGGAATTTCTATAGTATCAGGCTTGCTGATCTTGGGAATTTCGATGCGTTTATCTTTGTCTTGCGATTCCCTGAACGCTTTTTTACGTCGATCTACACTTTTATAGTAATTACATTCTTTTGTGAGAGACTTGATATGTTCGACATATATTTTACCTTCAATTATCTTGATAATCGGATTAGCGGTAAACTTATTCAGCGCCTTGTCAACATCTTCTTCTGGAACAGCCGCAAGCGAAACCAGTTCCTGAGGTCCAATATCAAAACTATAAGCGTTTGGACTTTCCAGGGGAATCCTGTTCTTTTCAAGCTGTATAAGCAGTACGTCATACATACGAGCAATCGGATCCATCAAACTGGTATTAGTGAGCTGCCTATACATGAACCAAATTCGGTCTGCCAGAGATTTCACGAGCCGTCCAACAATTTGGGGATTAGTGCTTACAATATTCGCAAAATTATTCTTGCTTATGCTTATAAGCGTCGTCGCTTCAACCGTTACCGCAGTAACTGACCGGGGTTTTGATTCAAGGATAGCCATTTCTCCAAGGATATCTCCTGCTTTAAAGACCGCCAATAATACTTCGTTATTATTTACGATCTTGGTGATTTTAACCGCCCCGCTTTGGATAACATACATCTCTTGGGCAGGCTCGCCTTGAGCATATAAAACAGTATCCGCCGCATAAATCCGCTTATTCCCGTCAGAGGTAAAGGGGATAGACTTGGCGTAAGATAAAACCGCTTTATACCGCTCCTTTGCCTCCGCCGCATGTTCCCCATTAGGGCAATATTTCAGATATTGCTGATAAGCATAGAAGGCGTGGCTAAAATTCTCCGTCTTATCGTAATATTTGCCAATATCAAACAAATGAGCGACTTCATCTTCTTCGGTAGTATCGTTAAGGGTCAACTGAGTAAAGGCTTTACTCAGATATCGCATACGGTTAGAAAACTGGACGATTATATTCATAGCAACTTCAGTATTATGCTGAATAAATCCGTCAAACTCATCTTCTTGAACCGCGATAAGGCTTACGTCAGTCAGAGCCTGGGCTGTTTCAATATGATTGTGATGGGACATAGCCGCAACCACTCCAAAAAAATCTCCGGCCTGTAGTATGTTGCCATCCCGTTCTTTGACTACTTCATCTTCTCGAGATAACTGTACTTTTCCCTCTTTAAGGATAAAAAAACGGTCGTCCTCTTTACTTTCTATAATAATATATGAACCTTTTTTAAAGGTAATAATATTGAGATTAAACATATCGCTCATTTATTTCTTCCTTATTTAAGTATAATTATTAGTATTATTTCATAAAACTTAAAATTTGTAAAGATACTATTATAAAAAAACATGAGGAATTTCAAGGGTTCCCGCTGGGTGCGCTGCCCCAAAACCCCTTTTTTTCACCCGTGCTGGGCTACGAGAATTATTAAGGAAAAGAGAAATAAGACAATCATACCGGCAACAAAAAATACAATCGCAACGGAAAATCCAAAAGATATAACCAGCCAGATGCTTAACGTATTGAGTACGCTTCGGCAGAAAAATACAAGCCCATTGAATACCAAAGGCAGCACTACCAACATAGGTATTCCTATAATCAAGCTTCGTTTATTAGTACGGTATCTCCAGCCTACAACAATAATCAAAATCGACAGGGGCAGGGAAATAGCGACTTCTGAAAGCCGATAGAGAATTTCAGCTTGAAAAAGCTGAGGAATATAGCCGTAAACCCCGATTCGTTTCGCTATTGTTAGAAGCTCTCCCATTAAAAGCGGGTCTAGTCCTCGCTTGAGCCGAGATAAAAGCAAAAAATCATCATACGTGATGTCCAGCAAAAGCTGCGGGTCCTGTGCGAAAGACTGCTCTGGACCGCTCCAAATCGGTTCATGGATTTTCTGCCTATCAGACCTATCTAAGGCGCGCATCATCAACACAATACGAGGAACCGATCCCAGCGTTATAGGAAGGATTTTCGCGTAAGGCGCCTCAACTCGATACAGAAGATTGCCGTTTTCATCAAAAGTCATTAAATCAATTCCCAGGGCATACGAAAAATCTCCTGATGCGAAGAGAGAACCGATCCGCAATACGGTTCGTCCGTTCCTTTTGTCTGATATAGCGCTAGGAAACGAAAAAAGCGTATCTGTATGGATTTCTCCTAGAGCTAAATCCATTTCATCAGTAAAAAAAGCAACCTTATCAATTCCTTTTTCACTAAGCACAAGAAACCGATTCACATCCGGATCTCCCGGATTTTCCGCGGAAAGTTCTTTGAAAATATAATAGGCTCTGACCCAGTCTTCTGATACCAATGCCTCATAACCAGAACGCTTTTTACGGTACGATGTATAGGTCTCGACCTCTCGCGTGGTAGGCTCTAAAGAACCTACCCGGTTCCAAGCCAGACTCGCAAGCCGAGTACCCTGAACCCGTTCAAGACTTCCCTGTTTTGCAAGACGGACCCCTAAATTAGCAAGCCAATGAGCGTCATAGTACCGTTCCGCTTGGAGCGCCTTATCCGCTAAAAACAAGGCTTCCGTAGCATTTACCGGACTCTCCTGTCCCGCAAGCGCTGAATAAGTGGATACAATATCGGTATACGAATCCTCTTCAACCCAAGCGCCCCTCTTTGCTTCGGCTTGAGCAATCCGCCACGCTTCCATGCCCCTAATAATGTCTCCCCGGAGGGTTTCAATTTCCGGACTATTGGTCCATATCTGTTCACAAATAATGATAAATTGAGCCGCTTCGGGCCAGTTTCTTTTTTCCGCGCTTATTTGAGCTTTTTCTTTAGACGACTTAAAGAGAGTTCCTTCGGAACGCAGATGGGTTTCATAATTCTGAGCAAGCGGAAACGCAAGAAAGAATAACCCTCCATAGATAGTAACCGCAGTAATGGCAATCATAATGGAACTTTTAACTTGATCCAAAAATTCAAGGGAAAAACTGCCGAATTCGTCATTGAAATCAGGACGAAACCCAAAAGGAATGACCAATCCCGTCATGGTTAACGCGGGAAAAAGCCCGATATAGGTCAATACCCCTTGAATCAAGCGCCAAGAATTAGAATAAATAGAGAGAGGCGGCGGTTCCGCGGGAAAAAGAAATCTGAATCCCATAATTATGAGACAGGATAAGACCATATAGATAACAAAAAGTCCTGTTGAAGATAGGAAGGTATCTTTAGTAATCTTCATCGATGGTGGTCCTCCGGCTTTTTCCAAGATGAATCAGCGCCGTATAGAGTATAATAATGATCCCCAAGGTACAAAAAGCCAAGGGGCTTATTAACCAGTCCGGAAACCGGTCTCCTATAAAAGATGTAAAGAACTGCTGGGTCTTCCCGGAATCGAGAAATCGCTCCAATGCCAGAATCCCTCGAAAAGCCAGGATTCCTAGAAACAAATTCGCTAAAGGCCATGTGCTCATGTCCATAATAAACCGCAGGGAACTCAACAAAAAAATAAGCCCAAACAGATAGATAACGAAAAATATAAATCCCTCTTTGAATCGGTTTTGAAACTGGTCTGTGGTAAAATCAAAATCAACAAGCATACTATTAAGAAAAAAAGCCATATCGCTTCGCAAAAGAGCCGAATAAAACCCTCCTCCTAGCCCCTGCTGGGTGGATTCAGTTCTAGTTTGTTCAATAGGACGCTGCTGGTATATCAGCGGAGCATCCGGTATCGCAACGACTCTCGGACTTTGAGAATTCCCCGGTTCCTGCAAGAATACCAAAGACCGGTCGGGCTGTGCAAAAATAAAGCCCGGTTTCCCCAGAGCAACGCCCGGTTCAGGAGCGGAACCAAATGGAATCTGGGCAATCACATTGGTCCCTAAGACAATCAAGAGCGCGTATCCCATACCGAGTATTACTAAACATATAATCGATACTGGAATAGGGATGGATTTTCGTGCGGTATAACTTATCCCCAATAAGGTGGAAAAATAGATTGTAACCGGCAAGGCTCCTTGAACCGCTGCAACAAATTCCCATGCCTGCGCCTTTGATAAAACCGCCGCCGCCCGTATTGACCCAATACGAATTTGGAGCAAGCTAACAAGGGAGGATATTAAAAACACCACAGTGAAGCATATACTAATAACCAGAATCAACCGTACTATATTTTTCATTTCCACTTCCACTTTTATACTGTAGCACGAGACACCTGTTCTCACAAGAGGACAGAGCGGATTATATACCATAATACACAAAAATATTTCCAGTATAAATCCCTCTGGGATCTTTTATAGAAACAGAGGACTCAAGATTTATCCGGTAATGCTTTCATCTTTTGTTTTAATTCCAACAGCATATTATCTGCTGAAGAATCAGATTTTTCTAATTCCGCAAAACGCTTATCCAAACTTGCATTAGCGCTATAATCTTCCAGCTCTTTTGCGGCATCCGCCTGAGCTTCCATCTGATCAACTTTTTCCGCCATCCGATCAAAGGCTTCAAAAGCGCTCCGATTGCCGGATACGCTGGAAATCGTATTCTGAATTTTCTGCTGGGCTTCCGCCCGCTTCGCTCGCGCGATGAGCAGATTCTTCTTGCGTTGAGCTTCCTCAATTTTATTTTGCAGTTCTCTCAAGGACTCCTTGAGTTTATCCACCGCCGCTTTCTGAGCGTCCCACTGCTTTTTATATTCTCCGTACGCGTTATCATACTCTTGTTTGCGAAGCAGCGCTTCTTTTGCCAGATCATCCTGTCCGGCGTTCACCGCCAGCATGGCCTTCCGTTCCCATTCCTGAGCCTGAGTCTGCTGATTGATCGTCTCTCGTTCAAGTTTTTTCTCGTCCGCTATGGCAAGAGCCACTGCTTTCTTAGATTCAATAAGCTGTTCATTCATATCAATGATCAGTTGATTGAGCATCTTTTCCGGCTTTTCAGCTTTGCTGATCATATCATTTACATTTGACGAAACGAGTGTTTTTATTCTTGAGAAAAATCCCATTATATAACCTCCTGCACCGTATTGCTGATGGCGCTATGTTCTATAAGCCGATAATATATGATAATGCTGAGTTAAAGCCAGGCTGAATGCATCCAGCGTCGCCCTAAATTCCTCAAAATCCATAGTATCATACTCTAAGGTATCGATTAATACAACCTGCTCTTGTTCCAGCGCATAAGCGCCGTGAACCAACTCATTAGCGTTCAATTCAAGCAGTTTGGTAAAGAGTTCGAGCCGATGTTCTTGGGGGGCGTCCATTACCAGCGTTCTGAAGACCACCAGCGGTGACGCATACATAATAGCGACCTGCGGCATCCCCTGCTCCTCGTCGTCAAGCAGCCATAAATTATCCCCTAAATCTCGGTATGAAAGCATCATTTCAATGAGGTATTGTTCTATTTTATTTTCCGCCATACGTCATCCTTTATTTATTATCTGGAAGTGATCGGCAAAGTATGATGAAATTATTTAGAAGTAAAACCAATGGGCGCAATTCAAAGCATTATAATGAATTACACCCTTCGATCCGAGCCGATTTTTGCCCCCATCATATTTTGTCCAACACCTTCTATTATCTTTCAAATAGTCTACTATATTTACGCGGGTTTTGTCAAACCTCTTATCCATACTCACTACCTATAGGACACCCTGCCCTGGGAATGGATAAGCCCAATGTGGCGGAAAACATATAAGCGCCATCAAACGCATGGGCATTGATCGGACTGTGGAGATTCAGAACGCCGCCCTGATCTGTTACAACACCCGGCGATTATTCACTGGAAGGGAAATTAAGGGAGGAATAAAGGAAGCGCCGGAGCGTTTGGGCATCAAGTCGCAGTTGTTCCTCCCGGTCGTCTTTGACAAATTCCAGGATATAGTTTCGCCGGACCCCAAGAAGCCGGATGCGTTCTTTCCATTCGGCTTCCCCCTCTTCCAGGGGGCGGCGGATGTT
>JAITHD010000005.1 GCA_031280155.1 Treponema sp.
TTTGTCTTGTATTTCCTCAAATACATCATCATACAGAAAATTGATGATGGCATGACGGATATCCTCCCTTCCGACACCATGCCGGAATGCCGCCTTGTTGAATTCGATGATAACGTCCACAATCCCAGTATACCACACTTCCCGCAGAAAACAAGCAGGGCATTTTCTCTCAATAAACAGTCCGCGGATTACACGGATTAATAAAGGAGAATATTTCCAAATCCGTGCTGCTCCGTGTAATCCGCGGACTGTTTTAAAATACCGCAGCCCTGAAGGGGATGTTTTTTCCAAAACCTGAGAGGAGTTTTCCAGACCCTGGAGGCAGACTCCTCCTTTTCATCGCCTAATCCCTATAATCGAGACCCCTATCATAACAAACAAGGTAAACACATAAGGAATAGCTAAAATAAAGTCCGTCGGCACATTGAAACTGCCTTGGGCGTAGTTGGAAAAGGCTTCAGCCAAACCAAAGACAAGGGCGGCTATCCAAAGCCCCGCAGGACGGCGGTTTCCGAGAAAGATGACCACCAGCGCAATCCAGCCTTTGCCGGCAGATATATTAGGCACAAAGACCCCAAGATTGAGGGAAAGAAAAGAACCCCCAGCGCCGCAGGTGAAGCCGGATATGAGAAATCCCGCAAATCGGTATGCATCAGGCTTGAGACCCAGGGACACGAGGGCTTCCTCGTGCCGTTCACAAGCCCGCAGATGGAACCCAAAGGGAGTCCGATACAAAACAAACCAGCAGAGGAGCAGCAGAATCCAACTGAAATAGACATACCAAGTATGATCCATCGCTATATCCCAGAGAATCGGCGCTTTTGGAAAATCCATGATCTTCAATGTTTTGAGCCGATCCGGAACGTCCAAAATTAAGACCCCTCGAGTAGCAAAGAGCCGATATGACAGAACTATTGTAAGCCCTGAAGCAAAGAGATTCGCCGCAAGACCGGTGATGAAAACATTGGATTTGAGCTTGAGGGTGAAAAATCCCACCATTCCCGCAAGAGTCATGGCGCTGAGAACCCCCGCGACAGCGCCAATCCAAAGACTTCCTGAAAAATGAGCCGCTGCCAGGGCGGCAAAAGCCCCGATGAGAAGCAAGCCTTCAAGCGCGATATTGAGCATTCCCGCAAGCTCCGTAAAAAGCCCTCCGGTTGCGGCGAGCAGCAGAGGGGTCATAATAGTAACCGCGCTATGCAGTATGGGAATCGGCGCGTTCATTATACAGTCCGTTGCTTTTGCTTAAACAAGTCTCTAAGCGCGGCGCTTGAAACCAGAAAAAATACTACTGACTGAACTATTGAGGCAATCTCAAAGGTAACATCTGAAAACTGCATCGCAAGCCGAGCGCCTGAACCGATCCAGGCAAAGAAAAGCGCCGCCGGAATAACGCCTTGAGGTTTCGACCGAGCGATAAGGGCTACCGCAAAACTGTTCCAACCCAGGCCCGCGGAAAATTCCTTCACTGTTGCGTAGTAGGTGCCGTAAACCGCCAAAGCGCCGCCGGTTCCATAGAGCGCGCCGCTGAGAAATAAAGGCATGGTCCGGCTCCAAGCAGTATCAATCCCGCCGTATTTCGCAAATCCTTCATTGATGCCTGCAATTCGAATTTCATAGCCCGGTAAAGTCCGGTAGAGGAAAATATACGTCAACGCCGCTGCCGCAAGCGCAAAAAAGAGGGCGGCGCTGAGATTTGACGGAGGCAGAATCAAGGGCAGCCGGAAAGACTGGGGGATTTTTCGGGTAGATTGGAGATTGGTTGCCGGATCAAGGAAGGGACCGGTTATCAAGTAATTGATGATCAGGATCAGGGCGTTGGAAAGCAGAAACGAGGTAATGAGTTCACTGGTATTCCATTTTATTTTCAGCAGTCCTGAAAACCCCGCGACGCACCCGGAAACCGCCGGACCTATAAGAAACGCGATAATCCCGCCGAAAACTCCCAGGGGACTAAGAAAAATCGCCGCGATAGTGGTAACAAATGCACCGGCATAGAGCTGTCCTTCGCCGCCGAGATTGAAACTGTTTCCCTGCAGCGCGATAGACACTCCTAATCCGCCAAAGATCAGGGGAATAGCGCTATTAATCAGGTTCCCGAAATAATAGGTATTCTGGATTGGACCGAGAAAGAAATATCCCAGAGTTTTGCCCGGAGTCTTGCTCAGGAGGAATGCCAGCCCAACCATCACCGCTAAGGACAAGAAAAGCATCGCCGCCGTCCCGCCGGAACCCTCGATGTAAGAAGAAAAAAATCGTTTCCAGCGAGCCGTATTAGGAGCCACGGTTTTCCCTGTAATATTCTTGTACTTGTTTCTGATTATACATCGTATATCCCCAGAAGCCGCCGCCGATCATATAGAACGCAGACCACATAATAATATGGAATATAGCTGAAGAACCTTTACAGTGTCAATATTGGAAGGATTCACCGAAGGCTGCCTAGAAGCATATCCGCACTGCATTGACAAAAACCTTTCAAAAAGAACATAATAAACGCTTAATATGACTATTGATGAAAAATATCAGCGCCTGTTGGCGGTTATTTCCGCTCAAGAGCGTACAGCGGTTGCTTTTTCAGGAGGAGTAGATAGTTCCTTCTTGTGTTATGCTGCGGCGGCGGCTCTTGGAGACAAGGCGATTGCGGTGACCGTTGTTTCTCCTATGCTCCCGAAAAGCGAAATCAACTGTGCTGAGGCGGTTGCTCGGAAAGTCGGGATTGAGCATATTTTGATAGAAGAAGCGGAAATCAACGAGGAAGTGGCGGCTAATCCCAAGGAACGCTGCTATTTTTGTAAAAAAATCGAGTTTGGAAACATTCTGAAGGCTGCTCAGGAACGGGGAATCAACACCGTGCTAGACGGTTCTAATCTGGATGATTTAGGAGACTACCGACCGGGCTTAAAAGCTCTTGAGGAATTGAGGATCCTCAGTCCTTTACGGGAAGCGGGATTGACCAAAGCGGATATCCGGGAACTTTCTCGGCGTTTCGACCTGCCCACCTGGGATAAGCCGGCGTTTGCCTGTCTTGCTTCCCGGATTCCCTATGGAGAGCGGATCGACCGGGAAAAATTAGCTCGAGTTGAGAAAGCGGAAGACGCTTTGAGAACCGCCGGATTCCGTCAGTTTCGGGTGCGCTCTCATGAAAACATCGCCCGTATTGAGGTTGCCCCGGAAGAGCGGCGGCGTTTTTTTGACGAAACCCTTTTGGATAGCGTTTCTCATTCCCTCAAATCCTATGGTTTTGTTTATGTTGCCCTTGAACTGGAAGGCTACGCTATGGGCAGTATGAATCGGGCAATTTTTACAGCTCATAGTTAGGAGCGGCTATGAAAACTTTACATTTCGATTGTTTTGCGGGAATATCTGGAGACATGACCCTGGGAGGGCTGGTGGATCTGGGCGTTGATCCTGAACGGTTATGCCGGGAACTGGATAAACTTGGGATACCGGGCTGGAAGTTGAGCTTTCACCGAGATGAACGAGGCGGTATAACCGGAACCCATGGGGTAGTTGATGTAGAAGGGCAAACCAATCACATTGCCCATGAACATGAACATCATAGTCATCACCATGAACAAGAACAAGTCCAGGATCATCCTCATGAACATAACCGCTCTTCGGATCATCACCATAATACTTGGAAAGAAATTCGCAGTTTAATTAGGAATTCCGGTATTGCTGAGGGCGCAAAAAAACGGGCTTTAGCTATTTTTCAGCGGATAGCCGAAGCGGAAGCTCAGGTTCACGGAGCGGCGGAGGAAGACATAGGATTCCATGAAGTAGGGGCTCTGGATTCAATTATTGATATTGTGGGAACCGCGATTTGTTTAGACCTTCTGAAGCCTGACCGGATCACCTGCGGAGAGATTGAACTTGGAGGCGGTACAGTTGCCTGCGCTCATGGGGTGTTGCCGGTTCCTGCGCCGGCAACGCTGGTTCTGGTTCGGGGACTGCCGGTAAAGACTGGGGGCTTCAATAAGGAAATGACCACCCCCACAGGAGCGGCGATTCTTGCGGCTTCGGTAGACGCTTTTGTGAGAACCAGCAGTTTTACAGAAATCAAAACCGGTTACGGCATCGGCGCCCGCAAGATGGAAAAACCAAATGTGCTTCGTGTTTCATGGCGGGAAGAACAGGCTGCTTCAGCCCTTGAAGAGCCTTGGCAAACTGAAGAACTGGTAATAATCGAAGCGAATATTGACGATATGACCGGCGAAGCCCTGGGCTTTCTTATGGAGCGTCTTTTTGAAGCCGGCGCACTGGATGTTACCTTTACGCCTTGCGTTATGAAGAAATCCCGACCAGGAACGATTGTCTCGGTTCTGGGGTCTCCTGAAAAACTTTCAAATCTGCGGCGGACTATGTTTCAATACTCCGCCACCATTGGGTTTCGGGAAATTCCGACCCGGCGGCTTTCGCTTTCCCGCAAGGAAAGCAGCATAACCAGTGATTTCGGTGAAGTCCGGCAAAAAACCGTATTCTGGGGAGAAAAGCCGCTGCGTACCAAAACCGAATATGAAGACCGCTCCCGTATAGCCTGTGAACAGGGAATCTCCCTAGAAGATGCGGAGCGGCTTCTCGGTAACAGGGGTGAAACCGCCGCAGAAAAACCTGTATGGAAAAAATAGAAAAAAGCGGGAAAGTAAGCCCGGCAATATGCCCAAGCCTCAAGCCCCCTGCTTTAAGGCAGGGGGCGCCTGACCACGTAACGCTGCAAGATATGCCTTTTTGTCAGGGGCCCTCATCAGGGCTTCACCGATTAATACGGCGTTAACGCCGTATTCTTCCAGCGCCGCAATATCCTCGCGGGTATGGACGCCGCTTTCAGATACAAAAAGCAGTTCCTTAGGCACGAGACGCCGGAGCCGTCGGCTGGTTGTAAGATCAACCTGAAACGTCTTGAGGTTTCGGTTGTTTACTCCAATAATCCGCGCCCCTCCTCGGAGGGCTTGAGCGATTTCTTCTTCAGTATGAGCCTCTACCAGCGCGGAAAGTCCCAATGCGTGGGTACACCCTATGTAAGCGGAAAGGGCGGCTTCGTCCAAAATCGCGCAGATGAGCAGCACCGCCGAAGCTCCGAGGAGTTTGGCTTCATAAATCTGATACATATCTAGGATAAAATCTTTACGCAGGACCGGAATCTTCACGGTTTCAGCGATTTCCCGCAGATACTCATCGCTGCCCAAAAAATATTCAGGTTCAGTCAGCACTGAAACCGCCGAAGCTCCGGCGGCTTCGTATTCCTGAGCGATCGGTACATAGGGGAAATCTTCAGCTATGATCCCTTTTGAGGGAGACGCTTTCTTAACCTCACAGATAAAAGATATTCCGGGTAAAGATAAGGCTTCTTCAAAATGAGGGGGACAAAGAGAAGAAGAGCGGGCCCGATTTTTAATTATTTCAAAAGGGATTTTCTCTTTGGCTAAGGCGATCCGTTTTCGGGTGCTTGCGGCAATTTCATCTAAAATCATGATGCGGATCCGGCGGAGACCTTTGATAAGGCTACGAATTTTTCAAGCTGTTCAAGGGCTTTTCCGGTGTCAATGGTTTCTTCCGCAAGAGATATCGCATCTTTCATAGTCAGCGACGGGCGGGCTATAGAGAGAGCCGCTGCGGAATTGAAAACCACCGCGTCCCGCTTTGCCCCTTTGACGCCTGACAGGATGTCCCTTGTAATCCGGGCGTTTTCCGCGGGAGTTCCCCCGATAAGTTCTTCTTTTTTACAGCGTCTGAAACCGAATTGTTCCGGTTCAATCGTATATGACGTAAATGCCCCTTCCCGTACCTCGCAGACTTTAGTAGGGGCGCTCATGGATATTTCGTCCAGCCCGTCCAGCCCGTATACTACCAGGGCATTTTTCACTCCCAGATTCGACAGTACCTGCGCCATAGGTTCCACTAAGTCCTCGTCATAAACTCCAAGGAGTTCCATATTTGCCCCGGCCGGATTAACCAGAGGTCCTAATACATTAAAAATCGTCCTGATTCCTAATTCCTTCCGTACAGGACCTACATATTTCATAGAAATATGATAGTTTTGGGCAAATAGAAAACACAGATTAATAGTTTGCAGAAGTTTGAGACTCTGTTCCGGCGGAATCGTGATATTTACCCCCAAGGCTTCGAGCAAATCCGCCGCGCCGGACTTGCTCGAAGCCGCCCGGTTTCCGTGTTTCGCTACGCTTACCCCTGCCGCAGAGATAACCAGCGCGGAAGTCGTAGAAATATTAAAGGAATTGGATCGATCTCCGCCGGTTCCTACGATTTCCAGTACATCCATATCATGAAGAATTCGGATGCAATGCTTACGCATTCCCGCGGCGGCTGCGGTAATCTCTTCAATCGTTTCTCCTTTCACCGCCATAGCGGTTAGAAACGCAGCCATTTGGATATCGCTTGCGTTGCCTTCCATAATTTCGTGCATTACCGTTTCAGTCATTTCATAGCTGAGATCTTCCCGGTGTGCCGCTTTGATAATCGCCTCTTTAATCATATACGTATCTTTATATAGAAACATTGACAGCATGTCAAGAGCCTAGTATCAGCTGCCCCGGCTAAAAGCTAAACTTGACCTACAATTATTCCAAACCATGCTATAATCCAGTAAAAGACAACACTCAGCGACGGACCCCCCGGGAGTCAAAACCATTTGGACCGGGCTTACTACCCTCAATACCTTGCTTGCTTACCGCCAATGGCTGGCGTAATGTTGTGGGTCAACTGACCACTCTTTCGATTATCTCTGAATAAGGTCCCGGCTCTCCTTCGGGGTTGAGGAAGCAGGTTGCGGCGTACAGGGTCATGCCTATATCCTCAAGCCCCAAAGGAAGCCGATGTTTGACGCGCTTAGTGGTGAACACTATCGGCAGGTGTTCCGGCCGGGTCGGGACTTTGGTCAGGATCCGGGGATCCGCTGCGGATTGTTCCGGCGCGGCAGTACCGGTCTTGGGCAGCAGACCCCAGCGGGTGAAATACGCATGGAGACTGCGGGAATCAGTGCTGGTTTCTCCGTCGCGCTGACGGAAATGAAACTCTATTGCATGAGATGTTGGAATAGTCAAGGACACTTCAGGCTCAACATCGGGTTTGCTGATTTTCGTTGGGTGAATATCCTTGACCGGTAATTTCAGAGCGATTCGTTCGTCCCCGGTTCGGGGCGGCGAATTAAAGAAATTGTTATAGAAGAACCGCATCATTTCTTCCAGTTTTTTGAAACCGATCCGGCATTGTTCAGTATTGACCTGAGTACGCCCGCTGCTTTTCACAGCAGCCAGCAGGTCCTTATTCTCCTGGGTCAGGTTTTTCAGCTCGGTAATCTTATCCGCCGGAATACCCCAAGCTGTACCTTGAGTTTCAATAACCTGATTCCAGGTTTCCGCCAAGTGGATTATGTCATCCCGCTTTCCCGGCAGCCAATCGCTTGTATGAGTCACTACACATCGCTCCTTTACTCTGGGTTTTCTATGTTCAGAATTATCTATGCGGTATTCAAAATGATCTGCCCTGAGTTCAGAACGCCTTATTCTCTATCCAGAACAGTCCAGACTCTATTCAAAACGAGTCATTCTGTATACAGAACAGTCCAAACTCTATTCAGAATAAGTCATTCTGTATACAGAACAGTCCAAACTCTACTCAGAATAAGTCATTCTCTATCCAGAATACGCTAGACTCTATTCAAAATGAGTCATTCTGTATACAGAATAGGCTGATCCCTGATCCTGTTGCCCCAGCCGCCATCATAACTGCTTTTGGGCAACCTCGGATACGCATATTTTAATAATTCATCGGCAGTCAGCTCCCCCTTGCCTAAAGGTTTTTTCTAGGGCTTAGGGCTTGTTCCGATTGCCCGGCTTACTCCCCAAGATTTCTACTTCCTTTCCACTGTTCTTTTTTCTAAGCGGATTTTTCTACGGCAGTTTCACGCTTATTGCCAAGAGCCAGCGCCTCCATATCCATAGACGTTACTTCCCCACGCCGCATGGGTAGGTCTATTTGACTTTTTAAGTATACCCTCAAGCAGGCGGGGGGTCAAGCATATTGGTACAAAACGTTTTTCGTTGCTGACAACTCCCCGGTCCTAAAGGCATGGGGAGTGTCAAGGCGCTTGCGGATTGACTATACAATTCCCAAAGAAAAATCCCCAATGATTTTATACCGGGGTCCGTCCCGAACAACCTCAAGGGACCTGCCCGGAAAATACCGAGGCAGCCTCTCCTGAATGAGCGCCGCGGCTTCACTCATAAAAACCTCAAACTGTTCAGGCGGAACTTTTTCCAGCGTAGCAACTCGGACAGAAATAATATATCCCCGTCCCTTTTCTGAGTTAATGCCCAAGGTAAAGTCCGGAGCTATCTCAAACAAACCGTCTATTTCAGGGTTATAGGTTGCGCCCTGTTTAGGACGGTTCGGATGCAATGGAAACCATTGACCCCATTTTTCTTCTAAAATACGATCAACTTCGTGAAAAAGATCGTCTAAAGTCTGGTTAAACGCTTCATGTTTATGATGATACATAGGTTCTTCTTTGGGTTTTATGGTTTTAAAAGCGGAAGCATCTTCATTTCTTACGAAATTCTAATGCTTCCCCAGATTTTATGCCGAAGACTCGGTTTGTCCTGTTTCTTTTTTCTCTTTTTTCTCTTTTTTCCGTTCTTTCATTACTTCCTTAAACAGAGCGTCAGCGTCGATCTTATCATCCACCCCGAATTGAGGGATGAATCCAGCGTCGTCCTTACTGCGGAACAGGGGACTCCCATTGTTTTCATACGCCCAGCTGTCGTTGTTGTTGACCAAGTAATCAAGCACCGTAACCACAGATAAGGTAAAATAGACCAGGGAAGCGTTATTCCTTTTATTGGGACTTAACAGCGCGTTAAGCCGCATTGAAAGAGGATTAGAAATCTGAAAATTGTAATTCGCCCAAGGATTGACAATGCCCTTACAGGGCGCTTGTTTTTCCGCTCCTCCCAGTTTGCCTGCCTGTTCAATGCCGCTGGCTACTACGGTAAGATATTTCCGCAGCCGCCGAACCTCAGGATACAGGGGGGGTATAGCGCTTTTCTTGATAGGCGAACTGCCGACGCTCTCAAAACGATAATGCGGAAGAAAACAGAGCCGTTTAATCCATTGAAGCTCGGTATATATGCGTTTCGCATACGTTGAATTCCGGGCTTCCGTAGTAGAAGTTCCTAACAACTGGCAGTATTCTATTAAACGGGACAGGTATTCCTGCATGAAATTAATCTCATAATCCCGCCACTGATTAATGATTTCCTCTAAATGACCGTCAACGCCGTCGATTGTTTCAAAGGTTACATACCGGAGTCCAAACAGAAGCTCTTCTAAAATCCGCATAAAGACCGCCACCTGAAGAAGCGGATCCGTCGGGGCTATCAATTCATAGCCTTTCTTCAAATCCAAAACCTTCGCAAAATAAACGTACAGGTCAGGATATGTTTCCAGTTTATTCCAGCCCGCTTGGGGAAACAGGGATTCCAAGGTGCGAAGCCCCCGCTCAACCGCTTTCCATTCCGCTTCGTTCGCGGCTTGCCGGGCTGCCGCTTCAGGGTCTTCCTGGGGATCAGGAATTTCCTCGGTTTCCTGATTTTTCTGAATCTCCCCCAGAGATTCTTCTGGTTTCTGGAACACATTGCTCTCAGGAGCAAGCTGATCCTTTTCAGTTACATTTAAGAACGCCATGAACCGGGTTTTCCGCTCCAAAAAGAACCGCTGGTAAGGCAGCCAGTTATTTGAGAGTAATTTTAATAAAAGCGGATATAACAGGAAACGGAGTTCTTTGCATATCGACTCATAAGCCGCCGTGGTTGAACGGATAAGTTCCTGATACTTGTCTTTGGCTTCTATGGGGTTATCTATGTATAAAAGTTTATACAGCAGCTTGTAAGCGCCCTTAATATGAACGTCAATATCCAAATTTTCCAGGACAAACAGCGGTTTATACACAGCTCTGAGAATCTCGATAAAATCGCTGACTTTGACGGTTTTAGGGCGGGCCTGCATTTTTGCCATATCGCTGCTTATCCGTTCAATATTCCAATGCCTGATGGTATCCAAAACGCAAAACATAAAAGGAGACATCTTTTTGAGCTGTTCATTGTTTTTTATATTATTCCGGGGAAACATGGTTCTCGTGGAATTCACCAGCAATTCGATTTTTTTATAATAATCGTCCATTCTTTGCAGGATAAACTTTGAATTAACATAATCAGGATTTTTCCTAAGAAATGAAAAACACGAAGCCCAAACCTGAAAGATGGATTTTATCTCAAAGGTTCCATCCGCGGCGTACCGATCCATTTTGAGCCGTTCAAAATAACCTTGCCGAATCGGAATCGACGGATCGTCTTCAGGATTTAGGGGTTGGTTTTGAGACCCTTTCTTGGAGCTTCCCCCAAAAGCCCCTGGTCCAGCCGAGGGCTTTCCGTCGTCCTCAAGGATTTCAACTCGCCGCATAGGCTGTCCCTTAGCCGATCTCCGGCTGGAGCTGCTTTTTTCCGGTTCTTCAGCCCGCTCAACCCCTATTTCTCCGCCTAAAAGATCAGCCATCCGTTTGGCTTCCGCAGCATCAAGGGGTCCTAGCTTTTCTCGTACTCGTTCTAGTTCTCCAGGAGCGTAGGTTGCTTTTTCCTTTGCCATAATAAATTAATGCCTCCAAATTTCTTCCTATACCAGTTTAGTTTAATGATTTCTTATAAACAAGTAGTATTATATCCACTAGCACAGAAAAATTCTAGATCATACTAAATTATGGTAAAACCAGGTAACAGCGGATCCCTTCCGGCGTTTTTAATCACAAAACAAGCCTTTGGTACTCCACATTTTTTTTAGTCTTGAGTATTATACAATTATGAGTAAAACATCTTCCCAAGTTGACCTCATTAGAGAAGCCTTTCACTACCAGAGCCGTTTTGACGGGTCTACAATGGTGTTTAAGATTGATTTTCCGGTCACCCGGGATCCGGCTTTTTCTTATTTGATGAAAGACCTTGCGCTGCTTGCCAAGACTGGATTTCGAGTGGTAATCGTTCCGGGGGCCAAGGAACGGATCGATGAAATACTGGAAGAATATAAGATTGTTTCAACCTATAAAGGGTCCATACGGATTACTGCCGGCGCGGCGATTCCCTTTGTAGAGATGGCGGCTTTTGATGTGGCTACTCGGTTTATCACCGGGCTTTCCGCGGATCAGGAAGATGCGGTAATCGGAAACTTTGTTCGGGCAAGAGGACTCGGCGTACTGGACGGGGTGGATATGGAGCATACCGGCACGGTAGACCGGATTCTCACAGATTCGATTGAACGGGTTCTGCATCTAGGGATGGTTCCGATCCTCCCCTGTATCGGCTGGAGTCCTTCTGGAAAACCCTACAATGTTTCCAGCGACGAGATCGCTAGTACCGCATCCGCCGCGCTGGGAGCGGTGAAGCTCTTTATTATTTCGATAAACAGCGGAATCCAGCAAAACAAGTATCAAATCCCTAAATCGATTCAGGTTGGAGAAAATCAACGGATTCTCCGAATGACCCCGCAAGAAGCAGAGACCATTCTATCCCTTAATCAGACCGAGAAAACAGAGGATCCGCCGTTGCGGGAACTCCGCCTTGCGCTGCAGGCGGTCAAAGCAGGAACCGAGCGGGTACATATTATAGACGGACGAGAAGAAGGGGCTATCCTGCGGGAACTTTTCTCCAATCTTGGAGCGGGAACCATGATCTACGCCGACGAGTACGAGGCTATTCGAGGGCTAAAAACTTCGGATATTCCGGGGATTCTCAGGCTCATGGAGCCGCTGATACAGCAAGGCAATCTGGTGCGCCGCACCCCAGAGCAGATTCAGGAAAAAAAGGCTGATTATGCGGTATTCGAGATTGACGGTTCAGTTCACGCCTGCGGCGCGCTTCACGATTGGGGCGGAGGACAAGGAGAAATCGCCGCGCTTGCGACGGATCCTGCATATACGGATTTAGGGCTGGGAAGACGGATAGTCCACTATCTCATCCATCGCGCAATTCAACAGAACATGAAACGGGTTTTTGTCCTGACTACCCGTACCCATGACTGGTTTGAATTCTTAGGTTTTAGAGAATGTTCTCTTGAAAGTCTTCCGCCGGTCCGTAGACAGCACTATGACCATAACCGGAAGAGCAAGGTCTTTGCTTTACAGATAATTTAAGGTATAGTATTTCGATGAATATACGAAAAAAAATCTTGTGGTTTGGACTGTTATTGGTATGTGAAGTTTCTGTTCTTCACCCCCAGCAGCATAAAACCGATTTTCCTTTGACCCTGAAAGATGTTTTGGGAAGAACCCTTATCCTCAATGAACCGCCGCGGCGGGTGGTGAGTTTAAGTCCGGGCATAACCGAGATTCTCTTTGCCATAGGCGCGGGAAATCAAGTGGTGGGTATAACCCAGTATTGCAACTACCCGCCGGAAGCCCAGTCCCGTACTAAAGTCGGCGGGTTTTCAGGAAGCACCGTCAATATAGAGCATATTGCCCGATTAAAACCAGATATGGTTCTTCTTTCTGGATTTATGCATGAACGCCTTATTCCGCTGTTAGAGCGGCTTTCGATTCCGGTTTTTGCGCTGGAACCTCAGAACTTTGAAGAGGTCTACCGAACTATCGAAGATATAGGACGTTTAACCGGAAATCTCAGGAGCGCCGGTACGGTAATAACCGGTATGCAGGAAAAAATCCGTCAAGCCGAAGCGCGGCGGGGGAATCGGGAACGGCCCGGAGTGTTTTGGGAGCTGTCGGATGAGCCTTTGATCACCGCTGGAGGAAATACCTTTATCAGCGAGGCTATTTATCTTGCAGGAGGCAGAAACGTTTTTGCGGATCTTCAGGAGCAATGGCCTACCGTAAATACTGAGCAGGTATTGCTCAAAAGTCCGGTCTGGATCATTGCCGGAGACGATCATGGAAAAGCCATTGAACCTCGGTCTCTTGCCCGCCGTCCCGGTTGGTCAAAGATCCCGGGGGTACGAGATAATCGTATTGCCTTGGTCAACGCGGACTGGCTGTATCGTTACGGACCGCGCCTTGCCGACGCGGTTATGTCTATTGCGGAAATACTCTGGGGAAAACCCTGAAAGGCAATCGTGAACAATCATAAAACAATTCCTCTCATTATCATTCTGATCCTTGCGCTTATCCCGACGTGTATTGCCGGACTGTTGAGCGGTTCTATGCCGTTTACCGTGAAAGAGCTTTATGAAGCCTTTTTGTTTTTGTACAATGGTTCAGGAGATGAAACGAATGCGCTGATACTCTTTGAGATCAGACTGCCCCGGAGCATCTTAGCCCTTGCAATCGGCGCCGCCCTTGGGGTATCCGGCGCTGCTTTTCAGGGAATTTTCAGGAATTCCCTGGCAGACCCCTATGTAATCGGCGCTTCTTCCGGTGCCGCCCTTGGAGCGGCTCTGGCAATAACTATGGGACTCACGCTTACCGGTCCGGTCTCGGCGGTATCCCTCTGCGCCTTTGGAGGAAGCCTTGGCGCCGTATGTCTAGCCTTCGCCATTTCCCGAACCATAGGAAATCCCGCGCCGGCGGCGGCGCTCCTTCTTGCAGGGGTCAGTCTCAGTTCTCTTTTTTCATCGCTTCTTTCATTGCTCTTAGTTCTAAAGGATCGGGCGCTGCATCAGGTATATTACTGGCTCTTAGGCAGCCTTAATGGAATATCTTGGACGACATTGCCGTCGGTATTGCCGGTAATGTTTCTCGGATGCTGTATCGTCTTTCTCATGCACCGCCCACTGGATCTGCTTCTTCAAGGCGAAGACGTTGCTGAAAGTCTTGGGATGGATGTCCAAAAAACGCGGATCCTCATTACCGTCGGGGCATCCCTGTCAGCGGCCGCTTCAGTCGCCGCCGCGGGAATCATCGGTTTCGTCGGTCTCATCGCTCCTCATGCGGTGCGTATGATTACTGGTCCCATTCACAAACGCCTGCTGCCTGCTTCGGCGCTGTTAGGCGCTCTTTTGGTAGCTCTAGCGGATCTTATCGCCCGAAACGTTATGGATACTATGGAACTGCCGATTGGGATTATTACGTCTCTGGGAGGCGCTCCGTTCTTTATCTATCTGCTTGCTCGGCATGGCCGGCGCATAGGACGGCTCTAAATGTCCCAGCCCATACTGAAACTAGAAAAACTGAGCATAGGCTTTAAGCAGAAGACGATTATTAACGAGCTTACCATTAGTATCAACGCCGGAGAACTGATCGCATTGGCTGGACCGAACGGAGGGGGGAAAACGACGCTCTTGAAAACTATTGGAGGCTTGCTGCCTCCTCTTAGGGGGCGGATTCTGCTGGATGGAAAAGCGCCGTCAACTATGAGCAAGCGGGAACGGGCGGAACAGATCAGCTTTCTTTTTCAGAGCGCCTCTTCTGACTGGCCATTTACAGTGGAAGAATTAATAGCCCAAGGACGCTTCCCGTACCAAGGGCTTTTCAGGGCTGATACGGCTTCGGACCAGAAGTCGATAGCTCAGGCGATTCAGTCTGCAGGACTTACAGGTTATGAACAGCGCCGGGTAACGGAACTTTCAGGAGGCGAATTTCAGCGGGTCTTGATTGCCCGGTCAATGGCTCAGGAAGCAAAACTGTTACTGTTAGACGAACCCGCGAATAACCTAGACCCTAAATATCAGTATATGGTGATGAACTTAGTCCGATCTATGACAAACGCCGGTCAAACCGCACTGGTCAGCATCCATGATCTGAATCTAGCGAGTTTATATGCGGATCGAATCATCCTGCTTACCAAGGGAAACGTCGCCGCTATTGGGACTCCTGCGGAAGCGTTGCGGGAAAATATTCTTCAGGAGGTTTTCGGAATTCCACTGGTAATTTCCCCGCATCCTCAAAACGCTTATTTTAAGTCAATATCCTTTCCTTCACCTCCCAAGTAGCAGGCAACCGTACAAAGTATTAGCAACAACTCCAGATTAGGGTCATTGGGGCAGCCAGTCCGTACTTTTAGCCATAAAAAAGCATCCTTTTGGCGGTTGATTTGTTGGATTTTGGTATACAATCTGAAAAACGTCAAGCCCGTTTTGAAAACCGGCTGCGGGTGTAAAAACCACGCATTGCGTTTTCAAGAACCTATACCGGGGTTTGAAAAACCTCAACGGCGTTTATATAAACCTATCTCGCGTTTTGATATTTTTGAACTATGTTTTTCACACCCGATACCGCACCCAAGTAATAACCGATTGAAAATATGTCTGCAATGGTATCGCACCGGGTCATGTTGATGTTTTGACATATAGTCTTATATGTTACCGGTGGAAATCAAGTCAAGGGCGGTTTCCATGTAATCCTGTCTGATAGGCGTACCGTTGAGGATTTATTTCCGATTTTGTACGCAGTACCTTGTTCATCCCTGGGAAGATTCCCAAATAACATATTTTCTATTGAAAA
>JAITHD010000036.1 GCA_031280155.1 Treponema sp.
CTTTGAGAATCCCTTTCATTTTTCCCGGATTTTCAAAAAATGCACCGGCCTTTCCCCGCTGGAATACCGGCGGACCTATACCCGGCCTGAACCCTTAGTATAGGATTGGTTGATCCCTATTGGCTTTTACGGTATACTTTTGTGCAAGGAGTCTTAATGAAAACCATAATGTACCGAGGATTAAAGGTCATCATATTATTGCTATGTTTGACAGGATGTCCCAACGCCTCTTCTTCAACGCCCCCTGAAGAAACACCCAAAACAGTGCAGCCCTTTATTAATTCTTCAACCGCCTATGTTGGCGATCCGGTACAAAAGGTTAGCTTTGAGGGAAATGAAACCACAAAGCAGATATCTATTGATGCCTTGGCGGGACACAGTGTTTTTATCGTAAAAATAAATACTTCTGACGCTGCGATACCCTATAATGATACAGGATACGCCTATCCTTCTCAACGAACCCCAAGGTTTCAGAACATTGCCAATACAAATCCCGGTGCTTCTTCTCGATTCGGCAGTTTCGGCGATACAATCCCGCTGTACGATCACCCCGCAGCCCAGGAATTTAACCGAAATCCGCCGCCGTTCTTTCCGACTGAGCAAAATAGCGCAAGAAGCGTTCAAACTGAAGATTTAGCGCCGGTATTGCCGGTCAAGGGAGATACGAAAAAGTTTTGGGTACAAGATAAAAATAACGCATGGCAGCAGATAGATGCGGTCCTGAGAGAGACCTCTACCCATTGTAATGTGTGGATAGGGACGGAGAATTTCACTACCGAAACCAATAATTTTAACGATAACAAACTTACCCAAGTTCAGGCTCAAAAGATTGCGGAAAAATTTGATCAGATTTACGAGTATGAAACCGCGTTATTCGGCTATGAATACGGCGGAGGCGTTCCGTTATCGGATCCAACCTATGGCGGCGTTGATAAAGACCCTAAGATTCAGATTTTAGTATATGATATAAACTATGATGCCGGGGTTTCTAAGGATGTGACCCTCCTTGGTTATTTTTGGGGAAAAGATTATTATTCCCAGTCATTTCTTGATAGTAATGGTTATAGTTATAAAACAAACTTGGCTGAAATATTTTATATTGATTCTTTTGTAACTGATGGAACGCCGGACCTTACCTATTCCACACTGGTACATGAATTTCAGCACATGATCAATTTCAATGAAAAAAATATAAAAAGTGATTTCAGGCTTTCTCCAGCAGTATGGTATAATGAGATGCTTTCAATGTTAGCGGAAGATATGATCAGCCCTTTCATCGGGGTTGGTTATACTCATCAGAGTCATCCAATCCAACAGCGGATACCTGCTTTTTTAGGGGATTATTATTTTAAAGGCGTCACCGAATGGGATACAAAGCATCCTCTTGTTTCCTATGCCAATAACTACGCCTTTGGAGCCTATCTTGCCCGTAATTATGGAGGACCTGAACTGGTTAAAAAAATAGCCCGGAATAATATGATTGATACTGATTCTATATCCGCAGCGCTTTCAGAACTCAAGGGCATCAATTTTAAGCAAGCCCTAAACCGATACGGGGAAGCCTTTATCTACAGCGGCGCCCATAAACCGGCGGGAACGGTTTCATTCGATAATACAGTTTCAAATACCGCCTCTACGGTTAAGGGTTTTGATATTTGGAATCAGCATAATATCTATGCTAATACAAAGGATATTCCAGAAAACTACCAAGGACCTCTGATCTGGACGCTGGATTATCTTTTTACCATGCCCGGTAATTCGCTGATTGTTCAATCTCTTGATGAATGGCAAAACATTACAGGACAGATACCTATGATCGTATCAAAGCCGAAAAATTCATTTGTAGATATATATATTATGATACGATAATCCTTCATAACGTATCTGGAGACGCTAACATTGCGGGAAGCTGCATAGCGGTTTCTAAATATCCCATGCGGCGCTTTTTTACCCGTATTTCCAAGAGCGCATAGCCGTCTTTCTCAAAAAGGCGGAGACCTCGGATCGATACCGGGTCTTGAGCGGAAAGTCCCGCTTCATCAGCAATGGAACCGCGAACAACTTTTTTCACCAGATACGGCGTAGAAACAGAACGTCCCACTGAGGGGGCAAGGATAAGCCCAAAGAGCGGCGCCGCCATTCGTTCCCGGCTGTCTTTTTTGGCGGCTTCCGCCAAAGGCACATCCGGTCTTGGAACAGACATGAGAACCCGTCGGGTTCCATCAGAAGTTTCTAAGGCTACCAGTTCTCCAGGTCTAGTCGGAAACAAAATATCCTGTAATGTAGGAATCAAGGTTCCCTGGGCTGAACTTACTGCTTCGCCGTTGATGCTCTTGATAAAAACGCCTTCCATAATTTGGTGTTCTGACGCAGGCGTAAAAGGCGATACATAGATAATTTCCGCCCCTGAAACGGTTTCACTCACAGTCAGCCCCAGCCAAGGACGTTCCGCCTTGCCTCCCCGGATCATTGCCGGAAGCGCCGCGGCAAGGCGTTCCGCAGGAACCGCAAAATTGAGACCTTGATATTGTTCAGCTCCGGCAAACACAATGCCTACCAAACGCCCTTCTTTATCTACCACAGGACCTCCAGAATTCCCGTGATTCACTGCCGCATCTATCTGAATCACATCTCCAATTTGCAGGAACCGCCGCCCCAGAGCCGAGACTATTCCCTGAGTAACGGTTTTTTCCAAACCTCCCGGAGAACCTATGGCGTAAACAGGGTCTCCTACTTGGGGAATCGTCCGATCTACTACAGAAAATACATACTCAGCTTTAAGTTCCGCTTTAATAAGGGCAAGGTCCATCGCCTTATCCCAGCCTATAACCTTGGCGGGAATCCGAGGACTCGAAGAATCTCCCATACGGACATACATTCGGGAATATCCCTCATAAGCGGGATCAACTTCGCTGGCAATCACATGGTAATTGGTGATCAGAAGTCCTGAAGCGTCTACAAAAAAAGCGGAACCAAGAACCCGATCAGGCATTCCCAGTCCGCGTTCAATACGAATCCCCCGATCTATCCATACGGTCGCAACCCCTTTAATCATATCCGCGGCAGTATCCTGACCCTGTGCATAACCGCGAAGTTCTTCCGGTATTGCTTCCCCGCCTTTAGACTCCGCAATAGCAAGAAAAAACGCCGCAGTACGCCGCTGCTTGACGTTTACCGCCCGTTCAAGAAAGAGCAGCGCATCCTCGAAAGCAAGAGACCCTAATTCATGAGCCCGTACCGCTGAGAGAAACGCCCCCAGATCATTTCCTTCAGATAATTTTTGTTTTGCGTCTGCAAGAATAAAGTCAGGTTCGTTACCGGTATTCTCCACTGGAATTCCAAGATTGATAAGAGACCGCGCTAAAGACGCCGCATCATCCCATCGTTTTTCACTGATCGCCTGAACCTGCGCGGCTTTCAGATTACCAATAGCCTCTTCTTTAAGAAGGGTAGAAAGATGTTCCGCGCCATAAAGCCCCTCATAAACGCCAATAAGATGTATCGCTTTAATAGGATTATCAGGAACATATTGGCGTATGTCCTCAATTCGCAATTCACTGGTAGATTTTGGGGGACTTAGACGTTTTTCTTGATCCTCTACCGATACACAGGAAAGGGTAATCCCTGCCGCCAACCACCAAAAACACTTTTGAAAAATAGCGCGTTTCATAATACATTCCTTAGCATTCTAAACCCTAGGGTTTACCATATCGGAGGTGGTCTGAAAATTCCAGTACGCCGTCCCTATCAAGATCCCAGAACCGCAGCGCCGTATAAGAATCAAAATCATTGGGATTTTCATTATTATAAATATACTGTTCCCTATATTCAAAAACACCGTCTTCATCCCAATCACTTTCAGAAAATTCAATAATTTTTTTAAAATCTATAGGATTATCCCCATCCCCAATGGTATAAAAACTCAGCATTTCTAGTTGAAAAAAATACCGCGTTGTTTCCAGATACCCATTTCCGTCAAGATCGATCCGCTGACTAACTGGTTTGCCGAGGTGAAAAGCCGTTTCAGAGACCAGCCGCCCTTGGGCAAACTCCTGAATTTTTTGAGGGATCCCCTGATCCAATGCTATTTGTTCAATAGCGCCGGGAAATTCCCTGCTTGGTCTTTCAATAAAAAGGGAAGAAAACGCCAGGGTAGACCGGGAAATTTCGGTCATCAAAAGATTTCGTTCAGGGTATAATAATCCGCCGCCTTCAAGTTTCGTGAAATATATAGGGAAAAAGAAAAAGTCAAAGGGCTTGGGAATATAAACGGTATCTTGCAGTTTTGTTTCCAAAACCGCCGGATACTGTTCCCATTGCAGCGTCGCCTTGAGGCGCTCGTCGTCCCGGGTCGGCGGATATACAACAGGTCCTTTCCCTTGAATACTGGGATCAGGTAAAACCACTAGCTCCATTCTAACAGGAACCCCGCCCTCAAAGAACATAGTCAATTCAGAAAGCCCATCCTGATCAGGATCGTATACATACTTCGTAAGAATTCCCTCTTTATACCAAACCTGCGCTTCAGGATACCCGTCTTTATTGGCGTCTTCGGTTATAACTCCAGAAAAACGCAGTAAATTTTCCTTAAAGCGATCCCGTTGGAGGTTGTCTCTCAAAAGATTCCACACTGCAATGATAAGACTTTTATCTATTTTTTTTTCTTCCCCCGGAGAAACCTTAAAAAGCTGATCAACCCCATCGTTTCCATCTATAAGTCCTAGATTCAAGGCTATCGGAATGGAAGCGTCCGCCCAAGCGGGTATTGCCCGATACGCTCCCAGAATCCGCCGGGCTTCCTCAATATCTGAAATAAAAGGAGCCGCTACATAGGCTAATTCTCTATCCCCTTGTACTAACAAGGGAAGCCGCTTCAAAACAAGCGTCATAAGTTCCCGCTCATTGTCTATGGGAAACCAATCCGCAGCATATTCAAAGAAAACCCGAATTCCCCGAGGGTCTCTAGGATAAGCGTCCATATATTTTGTCAGAATTTTACTAAAACCCTCTTTGTCATTGAGTCCTTTCAGAGCTAAAAGCCTTAGATACAAGGTATCCACCGTTTGAGGAAGCCCAGCAAGCTCACTCAAGGCTTCAGTATACCGGCGTATCTGTATTAACGTTTCAGCCTTCAAAATCACCGCCGACAAGGGAGTATAGCTATTCCAGTGGTTTGTTTCTAAAGCATAATTCACCGCCTCAAGAACCGCTCCCCGGGGACGGTTTTCGTGGGAACGAGCCAGTCCAAGAAGATAGGCAATATCCGAAGAAACAGTGGAAAAATCCGATCCCCGTTCCAGACCAGCAAGGGCTTCAGCCCAACGCCCTTCTTCAATAGCGGTCTTTGCCCAAACAGCATACTTTTCCGCTATTACCCTATCTCCTACAAGTTCAGGGTCATTTCTTGTTTGCCCCTGAAGTCCAAAGACAACCGCCAACCACCATACTACTAAAAACCGCGTCCGAGTCATAGTATTACCTCATTTTTAAGAATTAGCTCCACTTGCAGGGGAAATCAAGGAACTAAGATTATCCTGAGGCGGAAAACCAAGAAGCTCCCTTACCTCATCATCGACTAAGGTTTCTCTGGATATAAGCGCCTCTGAAAGGGTTTCAAGTTTTTCTTTCTGGGCTGTCAGAATATGTTCCGCTTGTTCTTTAGCGGTATCCAATATCTTTTTAACCGCCTTATCAATGCGCTGGGCTGTGTCCTCAGAGTAATCTTTATGCCGGGCTATTTCCTTACCCAGAAAAATCGGTTCATCTTCCTGTCCATAGGCTACAGGACCCATTTCTTCCGCCATGCCCCATTCACACACCATGTGCCGAGCCAGTTCAGTAGCCTGCTGAATGTCCTGTTTGGTTCCCGTAGTGGTCTCATTATAGCAGATTTTTTCCGCAATCCAGCCTCCGTAACAAATCACGATCCGATCCTCGATCCACCCCTTAGTATGACTATACCTGTCCTCTTTCGGCAGAGACATGGCAGAACCTAAACTCCGCCCGTGAGGAATTATCGTAACTTTATGAAGAGGATCCGCATTTTTCAGGAAATAATGAAGCAGCGCGTGTCCCGCCTCATGAATAGCGGTCATTCGCCGTTCTTTATCGGAAACTACCAAAGTTTTTCTGGCTACTCCCATAAGAATTTTGTCTCGGGCTTCCTCAAAATCAGCCATCTCTACCTTGGGCTTGTCTTTTCGGGCTGCAAAGAGAGCCGCTTCATTAACAAGATTCGCAATATCCGCGCCGCTCATACCCGGGGTCGCCTGGGCGACTCTTGTTAAATCAATATCAGAAGCCAAGGGTATTTTAGAAGCATGAATGTGCAGAATCGCTTCCCGTTCCTTAATATCCGGCATGGCTACCACAACCTGACGGTCAAACCGTCCGGGACGAAGCAGCGCCGGATCCAGCACATCCGGGCGGTTGGTCGCTGCAAGGATGATGATTCCATCTTTAGAATCAAAACCGTCCATTTCAACCAGAAGTTGATTCAAGGTCTGTTCCCGCTCGTCATGCCCTCCGCCATATCCAGCGCCTCTGGTTCTGCCTACCGCGTCAAGCTCGTCAATAAAAATAATACACGGCGCACTGCGGCGGCCCTGCTCGAAAAGGTCCCGCACCCGGCTCGCTCCAACGCCTACAAACATTTCCACAAAATCAGAGCCTGACATGTGGAAATAGGCGACTCCCGCTTCTCCCGCAACGGCTTTAGCCATAAGGGTCTTACCGGTTCCCGGCATCCCCACCAAAAGCACTCCCTTGGGAATTTTCGCGCCCATTTTGGTAAACTTTTGCGGATTTTTCAGAAAAGATACGACCTCTTCAAGTTCATATTTCGCGTCTTTCTGCCCGGCCACATCGGCGAAGCTGATTTTTTTCCCTTCGTCCTGATAACGTTTGGCTCGGCTTTTACCGAATTGAAACGCCTTATTTCCGGTTCCCTGCATATTTCTAAACATGAACCATATAAACACGAATCCTATGATCCACGGAAGAAATTCAAAAAGAATCCGCAATGGACTAAGCCCGGAAACCGCTCCGGATACATTTATGCCTTTTTCCCGCAAAGACGGAAGCAGCGACGGGTCTTGATAGGGAATAAGGGTTTTAAAGTATACAGGATCTCCTGAACCGCCACGAAGGGTCCCCTCTATAGTGCTATTGTCAAGGATTTTAACTGCGGTAATATCGTTCCGGTCAAGATGATTGGTAAAAGCGGAATAGGGGATTTCTTGAATAGACCGCGTATCGCCTCTGAAAAAGTAAGCCACAAAAAGACCTACCATGAGGAGAAAAAAAATCAACGCAAACGGATTAGGCCGGCTGGTCCGCATATTCGGACGCGGCGGCGACGGCGTTTTATCATTCTGATTGTTAAACATCAATACCCCCGGAAACTATGATAAAAGAAAGACAAACCGATGCGCTGTCGTGTTCTTCTTCTCTGCATAGTAAAATCATTGTATCTCTCTTGTCTGAAAGGATACAAGCAACCAGACCTCGCTGGTCCTCTGCTATTATCCTATTGGTATACCCTGAATATTCCATTCTATCAAGTCCCTTAATACGATACGGCTCTTGATAAGAACGCCGAAATAGTATCGGCAGATAGGCAAAAAAACCTAATTGTTCCTGATTTTTTCCCCCCAGCTTCACCGGTATACCTAGCGGTAAAACCTCCGCCTGTTTATGAGTCAAGGGGAACTGACAAACAATCTTTAACCCTTTCAGGATATATGCTCCTGACTTTTTTATCAACAGCGCAAATCCCTCGTCATAGCAAGGTTTTTTATCCCCTTTTCCAATACGAGAAGAAACAACAATATGGACTCCTTGTTTTTCAATCCGTATAGGTCCCGCATCAAGGGCGGAAATCTTTGAATCCCCTGTGAAAAGCCGAAGGCTTTCCCGCCGGGGATTTCTGACAATCGGCTCTTTCCAATGAAGCCCGGTTAGGTCCGGCTCAAACCAAGAAGCTTTCTTTTTTTTACCTGCCTTTGCCAATCTATCTGCCGCTTGAAAAACCGCTTCTTCCCGAACCAGCGGGGGCTGAACGAAAAAAACCTCCGCCGAAGTATACAAGTTCATTTTTGGGGGATCTTCTTCCCAAAATACCTGCTTTTCAGCTTCAGCGCTAAGGAATTCCGCTGTCAGCCGTTGAGTTTCCGCCATAGCAAAAACCGTTTTTCTCCAATAAGGAAAAAAGACATCTAAACAAGGAACCAACTTATGACGGATTCGGTTACGCAAATAACGAATATCTTCATTAGTAGAATCGGTTCTAAATGAAATACCCCGATCCCTTAGATAACCAAGCACCTCAGATCGGTTAAATGTTAAAAGAGGACGCAGAATCCGTCCTCGTTCTTGCGGCATTGCCCCAAGCCCCGCAGGTCCTGATCCCCGCAGAAACCGCATCAGCGCGGTCTCAAGAAGATCGTCTTTGGTATGAGCCACCAGAATTCGGGCGGCTCCGATCCGGCGAGCAGTCCGATTCCATACCCGATGCCGAAACATCCGGGCTGCCCCCTCTATACCAAGCCCCCTAACTTTCGCGCTCTTTGCGATAACGCCAGCAGGTATAGAAACAATACGACACGGAACATGCAGCGATGCACATAAATTTCTCACCCCCAACGCATCCCCTCGGGTTTCCTCTGGGGGACGTATACCATGATCCACGTGGAGACAATACACTTTATACCCTTGCACATCTCTTATAACAGTCAAGGCTGACAACATAGCAGTAGAATCAGCGCCTCCAGAAACCGCGGCAAGGAAAACCGTTCCCGCCGGCCAACTTCCCAATTTTGAAGCTACTGTCGCTTCAAAAGGAATCATGGAACGTCGGGTCCTTAATTTTTGGATTCAGCTTCTGTAGCCGCGGCTTCTTCACCGGAAGCAGCCGAAGCTCCGGCTTTAGCAAATTTCACTACCGCTACTACTTGATCCCCACCGGTAATAATCCGAACTCCTTCCGCAAGGGTAATATCCCGAACATGAATCGACTGATTTATGTTAAGTCCTGATACATCCAGGATAATTCGTTCCGGCAGGTCCTTGGGCAGACACTCAACCTCAACTTCATGAATAGGCACTTCAAGGGTGCCGCCGTCTCTAACGCCTATAGGATTTCCCTGGACATGAACCGAAACCTTAGCCCGCAAGATAACTCCGCTTTCCACTTCATAAAAATCAACATGAAGCACCTTTCCGTCTCTAATATTCCGCTGAGTATTTTTTACAAACGCATCGTAAGATTCACCTTCGATGTCTACTTTAACAATGGTAGTTTCAGTAATATTTTTTATACCGTTCACAAATTCAAGCGCGTCTAAATCAATCGACTTTGATTGACCAGAACGCCCATATATTACACCCGGTATACGTCCGCCGCGCCGAATCCGGCGGGCTGCGGCTGAACCTGTTTCACCCCTCTTCTGAGCTTTTAAAACAATTTGACTCACAAATTCTCCTCTGTCAGCTACCCCCGCCTTTAGGCTTGGGGCTTGGGGCTTGGGTCGGTTGTCCGGCTTGCTCCCCAAAATTTCTACTTCCTTCCCGCTTTTCTTTTTTTCTAAGCGGGTATTTCTACGGCGGTTTCACCCTTGCTGCCGAGAGCCAGAGCCGCCATATCCATAGACGTTACGTTCCCACGCCCTGTGGGTAGGTCTATTTGACTTTTTTAGTATACAACAAGATAGACAGGAGGTCAAGCATGTTGGTACAAAACCTTTTCGGTGCGCCTTATATCCAATGCCTAAAGGTTTTTCTATAAGGTTTTACAGCAAACCGGATAAAAAATAGTATACATTGATACGTCTCTATTGGGACGACAGGGTTCGAACCTGTGCATGCCGGAGCCAAAACCCGGTGGCTTACCACTTGCCTACGTCCCAGTATTTATATAATAACACTCTTTATTATCAAAAGTAAAGATATAATAACAAGCATAGCCAATCAAATGCACCAATTATCAGTATTAATAACTGATTGGCTCCTGCTCCTCAAAACACCTATATTTCTACGGAAAGATCATCAGGACCGCTACCAAAGTCATACTTGTCCAGTATCCTCTTTTGTAATTCGGTACGGAAATCCGGACTAATCGGGTGGGCAACGTCCTTGTACTCTCCCGCCCTGGTTTTCCGGCTCGGCATGGCAATAAACACGCCGCTTTTCCCCTCAATAATCTTAATATTATGTACAACAAAGCAGCCATCAAATGTAACCGTTACATAGGCTTTTAGTTTTCCTTCACCAGTCACTTTACGGACCCTAATATCGGTTATCTCCATGACGCACCTCCTTACTATTGGTCCAGAATAAACTTAGTTATTATTCTATACCTCTTTAGTAAAATGCACAAGAGGAAAAGTTAATATCACAAAATTTCTCTTTCCCGCGACCGCTTGTACCGCTTTCTTGGCTATTCCTCCATTAGTAAAAATTCCAAAACAAGTCGAACCTGACCCAGACAAACCAATAAAATCTGCTCCAGCGTCATCTAAATCTTGCAGAGTCTTGCGATAAACTCCCGCAGCTTCCGGATCGCCGGCAGTTAAAAACACCGATAAAAAATCATTTCTATAAGTCCACGTTTTTGGAGGCTCTAACAAGCTCTGTATCAGGGCTTCCGGCAGCTTTTCTTCAGGCTCATACGGTTCATCTGCACGAATATCATCTAACAGTCGGAACGCTTCCCCGGTATTGCTTGGAAATCCGGGATAAACCAGAACCACCGATAAATCCTTTGGCTCCCCAATCGGTACAATCTGTTCTCCCCGACCCGATACCCAAGCAGCGGCGCCGTAAAGGAAAAAAGGCACGTCACTCCCCAAGGTTTCAGCCATCGCTTGCAAAGCCTCTAGTCCTAACCCGGTATTTGCCAATACATTCAGGGCTTTAAGCGCTGACGCCGCGTCAGAAGAGCCTCCCCCCAAACCCGCTCCCAGGGGGATCCGTTTTTCCACATACACCCGAATCCCTCGGTTAAATCCAGTCTGTTTTCTGAAAAGAGATACCGCCTGATACACGCTGTTTTTTTCAACCGGCAAAATCTCCGTTTCTTTTGGGAATAGTCCAGCGTCCTGTAACGTCTTCCAATCCATCACGATATCACAGGTTCCTTTATCTTCCGTAAGCTCAAAACACAGCGTATCCCCAAAGGCAAGGGCTAAAAAAATACTTTCTAAATTATGATACCCATCAAGCCGACGGTCTTTCACCTTCAAATGCAGATTAATTTTACAATACCCTTTCATGGTCAAAGACCTGTCTGGATTCATGATTCTTTTCAGCATTTTCTTAACTATACTATACCTAAAATACTATACCTAAAATACCTCTTGTTGGTAAAGAGGATATCCCTTTAATATCGACTATTTTTTAGCGGAATATATTATTTTAATTATATAGTTGTTCCCTTCAAGAATACCTCCAGGATGTCCGCGGATTACACGGATTTTCACGGATTGTACCGGTTCTAGGGAACTGAAATCCGTGAAATCCGTACAATCTGTGGATTTTTTCAAGCTTTCGCCTATTCCATGGCAGGAAGCTACCATAAGCTTCGATATTATTAAGTGGATTGACTCTATAAGATAGTACAGAAACCAGTTGACAAATACTGAATCTCTACTTATGTTTCAAGAGAAATTAAACTAAATGGAGAATACTATGACTCTGTATGAGACTATAAATACCCGGCGGAAATCTTTGAGAATTTCTGAAGACGAGTTATACTCCTCAGAAGTCCTTGCTTTGATACCGTCGGCTAGTTATTGTCCCCTTGATGAAAGCGACGCCCTTACAGAATGGGATATTGATCGTCGTCCTCATTCCTTCTTTGCCTATGAGGGAGACGAAGACGATAATGATGACGATTTCGACGACGATTTCGACGACGATTTCGACGACGATTTCGACGACGATTTCGATGACGATTTCGATGACGATTTCGGCGATGACGACGACTATTTCGACGATGACAGGGACGAGGGAAACTATGAAGACGACTAAGTTATAGCATCGGCGCGGTAATTTTAGGCGTCTCTGAGAGAAACCGCCGCTGGATTTTCTTGAAAAATAATGGCGGCGGCGCTCCAAAGGCGTTCTAATTCATAAAACGTCCGGGTTTTTGAGGACATCAGATGTACAACAATAGTCCCAAGATCAATAACAAGCCATTCATCTTCCGAAAACAGGGGTTCTCCTTTTGGTCTTTGAGAAATGCGAAGTATATCAAGCCCTTTTTCCCGGGAAAATTCCTTGATATGCCGTTCTAGCCCCTGCAAATGAGTATTACTCGTTACTGTGGCTATCACAAAATAGTCGGTCCATCCATTGAGATTCCGAAGATCCAGGACTACTGCGTCGCCGCCCTTATAGTCTTGAAGCAGTTTGCCCAGTTCTATTGCCGTATCATAGACTGAAAGGCTCTGATTCAGATATGTATTATTTTTCTGTAAATCTGTATTATCCTTCAATATATCGTCCATTAAAATCGCTTCCTATGATGAGTATAAAATCCGAACGGTACTCATAATTTTGTAAATTCATCTCTATATCGAAATTTTCAGTTGGCTGAACTTCAAAACGAATATTCGTACACTTAATGATATCTCCAAAGGTTCTGACCATGCTTTCGTTTCCAGAACGGTCTATGACGACGGTAGTATCATAATCATTCCGATCCGCATTGCCGATGGATATGACGTCATACCCAAAACCCCGCAGCAGTTCCGCGGTTCTTCCGGCAAGTCCGACGGTCGCGGTGCCGTTGAGAACTTCCACGGTGAAAACCCGCTCAGTAAAAGCTCCCTCAGACTGACGGGTGAGTCCCCCCAAGGTCTGACGCACAATTTCTTTGATAAGACTACCGTCATAATAGGGAAAAAGCAAGGTCTTGCCTGAAACTTCCCGGATATTGCCTCCTACGGATTGGATGTTTACCCGCTCCATATCAATACTCGCATATTCATCAAAAAGCCGAGTTCGGACCCGCTGATTCATACCGGTTTTAAGCATAGATTGATAGGTTTGGGCAACCAAAGGATTCTTCAAGGTTTCATTCTGTTCTCCAAGACGTTTAATAAATCCAAGGAAAAACCGCTGCCTGCGGAACGTAACCACTTCATGATTTTCTTCCGGCAGTTCATAGGTAACATAGAGCTGGGCTTTATCTCCGTCCAGACGGGTCACCCCTGACGGGAAAAGCACCGGTATATCTTCATTATAGATTTCTACCGGAGAAGGAATGAAAATTTCTACTCCTTCGATCAGATCAACCACCTTACCAAGATTAAGGGTGTCCAACACAAAGGTAAAACTAATATCAATATCAAGCAAACGCTCGATTTCACTTTCAAAAGTCCCTATCCTTTGGGTATCATAGACCGTATCTATTCTATCAACCCGATTGATCCGCTGCAAAATTAAGCCCACTTCCCCAGGTATATCGAATATTGCCGCCCGTTTAGTCCCGGGATAGTACATAACCACATAAGTCCCCAAAGGTTTGCCTTCCCCTTCAAGAACAAAAAGGGTATTGATAACCCGATCCCCTGTCAAAGCGCCTTCAATGGTGTCTACCCGCAAAGCGCCGATAGTAACAAAAACTCCCCCCCCTAAAAGGATCACAATAAGTCCCAGCAGAAACAAACTAGCATCAATCTTAGGTCCCCGGCTTTTTTTCGGCTTCATAAGCTGTTCCCATTGTGCATGGCTTCAAGCAGCCGTAAGGTTCCTTCAGAAACAGCTATTTCTTGGGATTTGAGATAAGCCACGGTATTATCCAGGACCGCTCCAAAAAGCTGGTCAAGTCCCGCAGTTGCGCTGAGTTCCCGCAGCGCAGGTTCTACTCCTTCCCGAGAAATTTCGATTTTATCCGCAATATATACGATTTTTGCCAAAGCCCCCATGTCCAACGCTCCACTGGTATGAAACCGAACCGCTTCAAGGATAGCTTCATTGGTAATATTGAACCGCTCTCGAAGCATTACCGCTCCGGCTCTGCCGTGGAGCAGGGAAGGTTTTTTTCGTTCCAGCTTAGAAATCGCCTCGCCGTCTTTCTCGGCAAGGGCTGTCATTTCCGGGTCTTCCAAAGATTTACATATATCGTGGGCAATACCCGCAAGATATCCAGTCAACGGATCAAGCCCAAAACGCACGCACAGATTCCAGCATAAAAGCGCGGTATTCCGGGAATGGACAAACCGGGAAGAACTTACCATACTATGCACCGTATGTTCTATCGAGGCGATAAGGGCTTGGGAGACCTTCGGCGGATTAGGGCTGGGCGGAGGCGGAATATAGCCGTACAGCCCCCGATCTTCGATGATATGCCGTACCCCTTCAGGCACCAGATAGCGCCAAGCCCGGCGGTTTTGTATGCGATCTCGGATTTGAGCAGAGGAAAGTTCTATAATTTCATTATTAAGCTGTTTATAGGGATAGGGAAACATGATTTCCTCTGCTGAAATACGACGGGCTATGATGATATCCGCCAATTTACTAATTTCTTCAGCTTTTTTCCATTTAGGAAAATCTCCTGCCAGATCATCGCCTAAAATAAGTCCTGGTTTTTCCGACGGATTATACCGGCTTATTATCTCCCAAATAGTATCAATAGTATAAGATATTCCTTTCCGTCGGATTTCAACATCATCAATAGTGAACTGAGGGTTTCCCGCGATTGCGGCGGCAAGCATATCCAGCCGATCCTTGGGGTTTCCCCCTTGAGGGTCAGGCTTGAAAGGAGACTGATACGCTGGAATAAAAATAATCTGATTATAATCAAAAACCGTAAGCGCCGTATCCGCCAACATGAGGTGTCCTGTATGGACTGGATTAAAACTCCCCCCTAAAATCGCCAACTTCACAGTTCCTGCCCCTCCTTTGGGCTGACCGCCAGCACCGGATCATTGCTAACCGCCAGTTTTCCCATAAGCGCAGCCAATTCAGGGATTCCCTGCCCAGAAAAAACCGAAATCCCCAGCACAATTTCTTCAGAATACTTGGTTTTGAGATTTTCCAGATGTTCAGCGGTCCCCTCTAAATCAAGCTTAGTGCCAATCAGAAACCGTGGTTTCTGTATCATGTCTGGAGAAAAAGCAGCAAGTTCTTTGTACAATATATCAAAATTTTCCAAATAGGCATCTTCTGACAGATCGATTAAAAACGCCAGCGCCGCGGTACGAGAAATATGTTTGAGAAAACGAATCCCTAGTCCCAGCCCCTCAGAAGCGCCCTCAAGGAGTCCCGGAATGTCTGCAAGCACAATATCCCGATCATCTATGGTAAGCACCCCCAGATTCGGTATCTTGGTGGTAAAAGGATAAGGAGCGATTTTGGGTCGGGCATTGGTGAATCGGTCTAGGAGGGACGACTTTCCCGCGTTGGGAAACCCGACAAACCCAATATCCGCCAGTAATTGCAGTTCCACCTGAAGCCGTACTTGTTTACCGGGCTTTCCAGACAGGGCTTTCCGAGGCGCCTGATTCACCGAAGACTTAAAATGTATATTTCCCCAGCCTCCGTTTCCGCCTTTGAGAAACCGAAATTCCCTGTCATTCCTGCCGAAGTCTCGGACTACTTCCCCGGTATCCGGGTCTTTCAGCACTGATCCCGGAGGCAGCGGAATCACCACATCCCCCCCGTTTCTGCCATAACGCCCTGAACCTTCTCCATCCCGCCCATTTTCAGCCTTAAAAAACTGCTTATATCTGAGATGAGCCAAAGTTCGGAGATTACGGCGGACAACAAAAACCACATCTCCTCCGCGTCCGCCGTCGCCGCCGGAGGGTCCTCCTCGGGGAACATACTTTTCCCGCCGGAACGCGACACAGCCGTTTCCACCGGTGCCTGCGGCCACTTCTATCAATACTTCATCAGCAAATTTTTCCATGCTTTCCCAAGGCGCTTGCAGGAAGGTTCTTCAGGATATTAGTTCGCGTTTTCAACAGGGATCACCCCCGCCAGCTTTCGTCCCCGGCGGTTGGTAAAGGAAACCGTCCCGTCTACCAACGCGAACAAGGTATAATCTCCGCCGCAGCCCACATTAACCCCAGGGTGAATCTTGGTTCCCCGCTGCCGGGCAATAATAGACCCTGCTTTTACAAATGATCCGCCGGACGCCTTAATTCCAAGATATTGGGGATTTGAATCCCGCCCATTTTTAGCGCCGCTGCCCCCTCGTTTTCGAGCCATATTAGTTCCTCCGCTCTATGAATATACTTATTTTACAATGATCCGGGTAATCCTCGGAAACTGATTTCAGTCCTTCTAATAAAAAAGTCCCTGCCGCAAAAAGAAAATCTTTGCCCTCTGGGGTATATTCTATTTTCATCCAAAGAATTCCCCGTTTAGGAGCGCCTCCCTGTACCCGAATCCCCGCTCTGTTAGAAAGAACTCTCACGCTTGTCATGGTAAGCGCCGACACCGCCGCGCAAACAATATCATGCCCTTTTGGACCTGCCTGGGCGTGACCTGCGACATTACAAGATTTGAGCAGCCCCTCTGAATCTACAATAGCATCGATTTTTATCATGTATCAATACAATTAGGCTCCGATGATATCTCCAATTCTAATAAATGAATACTGCTGCCGGTGCCCCTGTTTGCGGCGGTAATCTTTCTTAGGTTTATACTTAAAGACGATAATCTTTTTATCCTTTTTATGGGCTTCTACCACCGCAGACACCTTAACCCCTGCCAGATACGGAGAACCTACCGTTACCGTCTCGCCTGATACCAGCAGCACCGACTCAATATCCAAATTGGAACCAACTTCAGCGTTGATCCTATCAACCTTCAACAGGGCGCCCTTTTCAGCTTTGTATTGCTTACCCTTAAATTCTACTAATGCATACATAAATGTAATTTATATAATAATATTCTGAAACTCGTCAAGTAGCCGAAAAGGTCTTTTCTTACCAAAAGCGCTGTAAAGCCCCTGCCTTTAGACATGGGGATATAAGGCGCAAAAAATCCTTGCGGATTTTTTAACGGGAATCTACGCTTGTAGAGATACCATAAGACCAGGTAGCCTGGGTTGGAACCGCCGCAAAAGCTCCCGGTAGGGAGTTTTTGCGAAAACCACGCTATTCCCCTGGCAGATATCGTTGAAGCAAGAATCCCCCGCCTTTAGGCACAGGGAGTGTCAACACCATCTATTTTAACCCACTCATCTATACCTCTTGCACCATTTTTCAAATCATTCTTTACGGTAAGTCCCATAGGTACAGTATAATTTCTTCCCCTAACCAAATACTTACATCTATTTACTTTAATTATATATGTAAAACCCTATTGTCAAGCATTCTAAAACTTATAGCGTACCGAATATGCACATTTAAATTTATACATTCCTTAATTAATTTATTTTTAAACTAAGTTTAGGGCAAACTGCACATAACAGGACTGTTTATACTGTACCGACCTTTATAGGAATACAAAAAAAGGATTGACTCAAACAAATACTTGAAATAATATATTAAAAGTTTGATAGAGGTGAAAATATGGTATTCTTAATAGTTTCCTTTGTGTTGAACATTATTCCCATTATTGTTTTACCAATGTTGTATAATAATCTTCCCAATAACATTCCCGCATTTGTTGATTTTATGGGAAATACAATGATTTCTGTTGAAACAACAAAATTGACAATTTTTCGTTTGCCTTTTATGGGACTAATAGTTTCAATGATTTGTTTAATAATGTATACAGTAAAATTATCAGATATAAAACAGAAATATAATAAAATAATATGGTCAATAGTTGCATTAGTTGGGGCGTTAAAAATGGGTGTAACATCTATTGAAATATGTTTTTATCAAAATATAGAAATTATTAAAATTTTTAGGATAATTGTATTTGTACTATCTGGAATTGGCATATTTACCTTACTGTATGGTATATTTAAAATATATAAAAATAAAGTAAGCCTAGATGAATATAAAAATGAGTTGAATAAAACAAAAATTATAATTATCGGAATGTTGTTATTGGTATATATTTTAATAACAATAATCCCAGTATATATCCATATAAAATAAAAAAAAATACGCCAGCCAATCGTGACAGGTATTTTGTAGCTATTTTTACTTTGCATAATAGAAAGAACGATAATTATATTTTTAATAAAGAAACGGATGAATATTTTATCTCTGAAGAATTACTGCGTTCCTCACCATTCCTGGGGCTGAAAGCCTTCGGGGGGATCAATGAGACGCACCGAAGCGCCGGTTAGTTCCAGCACAAAAAAGCCCGCTTTATATGTATAGTTGTGAACGTCTGGGTCAACCGTACCGCCGGCTACCGCGCCTATAAGCCGCTTTCCCAAGGTTTCGGCCGGCGGAAACTTACGGATAAGGTCCATCCGCTTAATATGATGTTCCACGTCGTTTATGGCAGGCTCCCGCTTCACTTCAACCGCCA
>JAITHD010000120.1 GCA_031280155.1 Treponema sp.
TGTTCCCCAGATTATCAACGTAAAAATCCCGCAAGGACATATCAAGACCTATGACTTTTTCGGTCTTTTCTTGACGGACTTGATAGTCTTGTTCCCCCCTCAAACAAACAGGAAGCGTAATACGTTCCTACAGGGCTTATACTTATGGTTATGGTTTTTAACTCCGCCGTCGGATACCAGCTTTTAACATTAACGCTATGCTTAAACCGCGCCGGCTCTGTTATTTTGGGTAATGTAACGGTTTGTCCCTCAAAATTAATGGTAATGGCCATTCCCATCCGGTAACGGTCGTTATGATTATGCTTTGAGTTAAACCGTGGAAATCCTACCGCCCCGCCTTTGCGGGATGTAAAAAAGTTTGTGTACCCGGCTTGAAGATTGCGCCGTGCCTGCTGGAGCGCCGCCGCGTCTACTTCTTTGAGAAACCCATGTTCTTGTTTGTAGTCCCTCTCGGTTTTGTACGTATGGGCATAGAGGGCTTCTCTATTGTCTTTCAAAGTTTGGTAGATTGCAATCCGTTCCGCTAACATACGATTATACAGGAAGCGGCAGGAGCCGAGGGTCTTATTCAAAAATAACCGCTGTTCAGTGGTGGGATAGAGTCTTACCTTGAAAGCCCTCTGTATGGTCATAGGTTTATTCTAACCTATCTTTTCGTAAAGGTCAAAGGATTTCCAATAGACCCGTACAACAAAGAGGCGGTTATACATATCGCCTCCTCACCTTCAAGCAGGAACGCCAAAACCGCGCTACAGAGGGAACATGAAAGATGCCGAAGACTATCTTGGCTCCAGAACTTACCCAGTACTGGACTCGTCCCAAGGCATCTTGTTTTCCGCCACCTTGGGACTATCCATTCCCAAGGACCGAGCGTCCTATAGGTAGTGATCACAGACACTAGTCTTGACCAGGCTGGTTGCTTTGTGGTATACTAAAAAAGTAAAATAGACCTATCCACGCAACATGGGAACGTAACGTCTATGGATATGGCGGCTCTGGCGCTCGGTAAGGGGAGTGAAACCGTCGTAGAAAAATCCGCTTAAATAAAGAAAAAAAGCAGGAAAGAAGTAGAAAACTTAGGAAGCAAGCCGGGCAACCGAAACAAGCCCCAAGGACTAGAAAAAAACTTTAGGCAAGGGGCATCTGACGGATAATTAAGAAGGAGACCTTATGTCTTATCGTATAGAACATGACCTTATTGGTGAAAAAAAGATTTCAAGCGACTGCTATTACGGTGTGCAGACCGCGAGAGCCAAGGAAAATTTTCATATTACCGGTGTAAAACTTGGGGGGTTCTCTACATTTATCCGGTCTTTGGCTCGGGTAAAAAAAGCCTGCGCTCTTGCAAACTATGAGCTGGAACTGCTCTCAGAGGCAAAGAAAAACGCGATCTGTGAAGCCTGCGACGAGATCATAGCGGGAAAGTACCATGATCAGTTTGTAGTGGACATGATTCAGGGCGGCGCCGGGACTTCTACGAATATGAACGCCAATGAAGTTATCGCAAATATCGGGCTTGAATTGATGGGACGCCAAAAGGGAGAATATACCTACCTGCATCCCAATAATGACGTAAATCTTTCTCAATCCACAAACGATGCGTATCCTACGGCTCTGCGGGTTGCGCTTTTTGAAAAACTTGGGGAACTTATCGAATCAATGACTATAATCAAAAATTCTTTTGCAAAAAAAGCCGAGGAATTCAAAGATATCATCAAAATGGGAAGAACCCAGCTTCAGGATGCGGTTCCTATGACGCTGGGGCAGGAATTTAAAACTTACGCCATTATGATAAATGAGGATATTCAGCGGGTACATGACGCGCGTCAGCTTATTCGGGAAATAAATCTTGGGGCTACCGCCATAGGAACCGGTATAAATTCCCATCCTGACTATACTAAGGTGGTGGAACGGAAACTACAGGAAGTTACAGAGCGCCCTTTTGTAACCGCTGGAGACCTGGTGGAAGCTACTCAGGATACCGGCGCGTATGTTCAGATTTCAGGGGTATTAAAGCGGGTCGCTACTAAGATGTCTAAAATCTGCAATGATCTGCGTCTGTTAAGTTCCGGTCCCAGAACCGGACTCAATGAAATCAACCTGCCTGCTATGCAGCCCGGAAGCTCCATCATGCCCGGAAAAGTAAATCCGGTTATTCCAGAGGTGGTAAACCAAGTATGTTTCCAAATCATCGGAAACGACATGACTATTACGCTTGCCTGTGAAGCTGGACAGCTCCAGCTCAATGTATTTGAGCCGGTTATTGGGTTTAATCTTTTTAATTCTATCAATATGATGAAAAACGCTTTTGAAACCTTGGCGTACTCCTGCGTAGACGGCATAACCGCAAACGCTGAACGCTGTAAAGCCTTGGTGCTCTCAAGCATTGGACTTGTAACCGCTCTGAATCCCTATATAGGCTATGAAAATTCAACGATAGTGGCAAAAGAAGCCCTTGAAACCGGACAATCTGTATACGATATTGTACTGAAAAAGAAGCTGTTAGGTAAAAAAGAACTGGATGACATTATAAAGCCTGAAAATATGGTGAAACCTCGTAATTTCGGACTATCGGAAAAGCATAAATATAACAAAGACAGGATATAACGTAAGGGAGAAAAGGCGGCGGCTCTTTTTCATATCTGATCATCAAAGCAGTACCCAAACCAAAAGACCCTGCGTACAAGAAGAGCCGGTATGACTGTTGATTTCTCTGGGATTTAAACGCATACTTGATTTTTCAAAACAAACAACGTTTATCCCTGGGTCGGCTGAGGAATGAATCAAAACAGAATAGGATCT
>JAITHD010000138.1 GCA_031280155.1 Treponema sp.
ATATTAATACTCTAAAACAAACTAAAAAAAAATACGAAGGTAGAGAAAAAGCATGAAAAAGATTTTATTAATTTATTATATAGCAATCAAATAAGCAAAACACCAAAAATGCTATGAAAATTTTTAAATAGCAATATGTATCCATCAGGATTAATCTTGTTAATCTTACCGTACTTCACGCCAATTTTTCGGTATGCGGCAATAACATCATCTCTATCAGACTTGACCAAAAAGAACGACTCTCATATAGTTGCCTTTATGACAGTCAAATTCAAATATGTCTTTCTTATACTATTGCTTGCTGCCGGTTTTACCGCTCATCCTCAGAGTACGTCTGTTGCGGGACAGTCTGGGGTTTCCGCCAAGACGGATATGCCTGAACTCCCGCTTTGGTTGAAGGATTTGAGGCGGGCTGAGATAGTAGCCTTTGGGTCATTCCCTTTTACCATGCTTTTTGCAAGCCTAATAGTTGATTCGTACCGGTTTTTCAGTAATAATATGGATTCCCGATACGCTCCCCTGTTTCATACGGTTGATATGAATCGGCAGGAACAAATAATAACCATAACTTCCGCAGTAACCGGTGCGCTGCTTATATCTTTGGCGGATTTTATTATTGTACAGTATAAGCGGCACAAACAAAACCAGCTTTCCAATAATCTGCCTGAAGGTACGCCGATTATTATAAGAAAGCCCTTATCTGAAGAAAAAGCGGCAGACAATCCTGATTCGGGAGCGCCTTGAATGGCTTCTTATTCCTGTATTGTAGAAGCCGGAATTCCGCCGGACCTCAGACTTGACAGGTATGTGGCGGAATATCTCAAGCTCCTGACTCGCTCTCAGATTAAAGCCAGAGTTTTGACCGCCCGGCTTAACGGCAAAGCAGTCAAAATCTCTCGGCTCCTTACATGCGGGGATCGTCTTGAACTGAACTGGGCAGACCCAGAACCTGCGGATTTGATCCCGGAAGACCTGCCCTTGGAGATAGTTTATGAAGATTCGCAGGTGGTGGTGATCAATAAGAGACAGGGTATGGTAGTACATCCTGGAGCGGGTAATCCTCGGGGAACCCTCGCTAATGCGCTCATGTTCAGAAGGCTGGTTCAAGGCGGACTGGACGCGGGAGAAGCCTTCCGTCCTGGGATTGTTCACAGGCTTGACAAGGACACGTCAGGCATTATTATCGCCGCCTACGACGATGAAACCTTGCGGTTTCTCTCGGAGCAGTTCAAAAATCGAAAGGTGCGAAAGACCTACGGCGCTATTGTAAAAGGCGCCTTGTCCGAACCTTCAGGGTTTATCCAGACCCGCCTAATCAGAGACCCTCAAAACCGAAAACGATTTACGGTTTCAGCGGAAAAGGGGAAAACCGCGCTGACTCTTTACCGAGTGATTCGCTCTTGGGGCAGTCATTCCTTTATTCTCCTGCGTCCTAAAACAGGCCGCACCCACCAGTTGCGGGTACATCTACGCTGGCTGGGACATCCTATTCTTGGGGATCCGCTCTACAGAGGTGAGGATTCGGCGTTTCCTCAGGCAAGCCTCATGCTTCACGCAAAACGCCTCAGCCTGCTCCTGCCCAGTGATCCAGTTCTTCGTACATTCAAGACTCCGTTTCCTCTGCGATTCCGAGAAGTGATACGGAAACTTGATCCAAAGCAAGAATTTTTTTATGCACATACCTGAATACATTGTGAACTTCAGAAACAAGAAGAATAGACCTCCTCGGGAATTACTTTGTGTTTTCAAAATTGATAAGACCGCAAATTAAAGACATACGTAATCCAAAACGCCTGCGGCGGTTGCGGTATTTATTAGACGTAATTTTGAACACTTTTATCTTGGCGTTGATATGTTCAATGAGGATGCATTCATGGGAAATACGCCGGTTTTCCGCTTTTTCGCCGGAAGTAAGTTCTCCGCCTTTGGGCTTTTTCTTCGGCGTTTCACTGTTTTGGTGCAGTTTCAAAATACCTTGATAACCGCTGTCCCCCCGCGTTTTTATATTCCCGCAAATGCCGCCGCCGATACTCTCTTCATAGAGGCGGAAGTCGTGGGCTTTCCCTTCCGCACAGGCGGTGCATAGGATTTTACCCGTCCCGCGGCTGACGATGAGCTGGGTCTTTACGGTATGGCGTTTCTTTTTGCCCGAACACCATTTCCGCTGTATTTTTTAGGACGTTCCGCCGGACGTTCCGTCACATCCGCCAAAACCATTTCGATTTCATTATTCTCCAACAACGCCTTCCTGCCGGGCAGACTGAACGCGCCGCTTTTCACCAGCGTATTTTCTACCCATACGATAGTGTCATGGACTGCCGCCTCCCCTGCCTCGAACTCGAATCCCGGCTCTTTTTGAGTAATATACCGCCGCCAATACTTCAGGCTCATAAACAATTGATCCTCCGCCGGCGGCTTTGCGCGCCTGCCCCGGCGTTTGTGCTTTTGCGCGTAAGCCCCGCGCAATACTTCAGCCATAGCCTCGCGTTTCTTTCTTAACTCCGGTTATTTGTTTAAAATCATCATCGTTTAATGTTCCTGCTTTTTCATACCGGTTCAATTTATCCCTCCGCTTCTATTGAACCATGCTTTTTGACATTATTCAACCCAATTCCCGATAAGGTCTATTATCAAAACCGCCGTAAAACCCCTGCTTTTAGGCATGGAATATAAAGCGGCAAAAAATAAGTTACTGAGATTGCTTGATTTTAAGATAAAGAGAGGTTACTATAAACCTACAGAGAGTCTTCAGGGTCAGACTATATCCGACCGCCGCGCAGCAGGTCTTTTTGAACAAGCCCCAAGCCCCAAGACCTAGAAAAAACCTTTAGTCCTGGGGCAGACGACTGCCATAAAACCGTACATATCCGAAACTTCCCGGATATGTACGGTATAGATCAGGAGGCTTCTTTTTTCAAAGCCCCTGCTTTATCGGTTTTTTCCCAGGGGAATTCGCCGCGCCCGAAATGACCGTATGCAGCGGTTTTCTGATAGATAGGACGGCGGAGGTCTAAAGCGGTAATGATTCCCGACGGAGTCAGATCGAACACCTTAGAAACCGCTTTTTCGATCCGCGCTTCTGAAACCGCGCCGGTGCCAAAGGTATCAACCATGACTGAAACTGGAAAGGGTACGCCGATAGCGTAGGCAAGTTCAACTTCGCAGCGTTCCGCTAATTGAGCGGCTACAATATTCTTTGCCACATACCGAGCGGCGTATGCAGCGGAACGATCCACTTTAGTTGGGTCTTTACCGGAAAAAGCGCCTCCTCCATGCCGTCCCATGCCGCCGTACGTGTCAACAATGATCTTCCGTCCAGTAAGTCCGGTATCCCCAAAGGGTCCTCCTAAGACAAAACGTCCTGTTGGATTAATGTAATATTTCGTACCATTTCCCAGCAGTCCGGTAGGTTCCAGAACAGGTTTAATAATGTGATCTATAATCGTTTCTTTAATTTCGCTATACTCAACGCCGTCGTCGTGCTGGTGAGACAGCACCACCGTGTCAATGCCGATAGGCTTATACCCTTCATATTCAACTGTTACCTGAGTTTTTGCGTCAGGTCTCAGCCATTTGATTGTTTTGGATTTACGCAGTTCTGTTGCCCGAATCAGAATCTTATGAGCAAGCGTAATAGGCAAGGGCATCAGCTCTTCAGTCTCATTACAGGCAAAGCCAAACATCATACCCTGATCGCCAGCCCCAAGCTGCCCTTTATACTCCTCAAGACCGGTCCCGGAAACTCCCTGACTTATATCCGGCGACTGGCTGTGAATCATATCTAAAACCGCCATAGATTGATAATCCAGTCCATACGCAGGGTCTACATAGCCTACTTTTTTTGCTACTTCCCGTACAATCATCTGAAAATCCACAAAGGTTTTGGTCGTTATTTCTCCTCCTATCAATACAAGGGAAGTAGACGCAAAGGTCTCGCAGGCGACACGGCTCTGGGGATCGTCAGTCAAACACGCATCTAAAATAGCGTCTGAGATTTGATCGCAGAGTTTATCTGGATGTCCTTCGCCAACCGATTCAGAGGTAAAAAAAAATCGACGCTGTTCCATACTATTACTCCTATTATATCTATGTTTATAGTTAATAATAATAACAAATTAGGTTATAGGTCAATGCAAATGGAACAATGCTTACTCAGTGTGCCGGCGGCATATCGTTTCAGCCTGAGCGCTTGGACTCGGCGTGAGCAGAGGACAGGCGGGAACACAAGAAGTATTCGCGCCTGTCCGATTCATGCAATGCTATAAAACGCTACTCTTTTTTGTAATAGGAACCGTTCTGTAGACCGGAGCCAGACTCGGCTTCGGAAATCGTAAGTTTAGTCTCGTCAATAGCATATTTCGCTGTTCCCCCTGATGTTCCCCACGACGTAACGGCTGTGATAGTATCTCCGCTTACGCTGATACTGCCAAAGACAGAACCGTTGTTGACAAGAAATTTTCCGTCTGATCTAAATTCGTAGTTCTTCATCTTCTGATCATCGGGTTGTGTGTTTGCCTCCTCTTGACTGCTGTACCACTTTGCGACAAGGTCCCCCGGAATTCCGTCGTCGTCATCGTCGTTTTTGCACCCGAAAAACCCAGCCATACATATCAGCAGAACACTGAGCATGACCAAGAAAGACACTTTGTTTTTCCCCATAGAAAAACTCCTGATTGTGTGATGCCATCTGGGGCATCACAAGATTGCCCTGCCTATACAGGCAGGGTGTTATTAAAACGCCGGACCCTCAAGCGCAAACAAAACGGTTCGGCGTTTTTTTCTTAATAGTGCAGGTCCTCGACCTATTGTGTATCCTAATTCCAGAATAAGGTATGTTTTCTTCACAGCATAAAAGAAAAAAGCCTCTCTTAAAACAGGAAAATTTCAAATAAAATGTAAGAAAAAATGATTTTAGCGGTATCAGGTACTTGACAAAGTTTACTATGCTTCTATAATTCGCTG
>JAITHD010000221.1 GCA_031280155.1 Treponema sp.
GGGAGAGACCGTAGGCAAGGGTTTCGCGGTGGTAGCCGGGCAGATTCGGAAGCTGGCGGATAATTCGGGCAGAGAAGCCGGCGAAAGTAAGCGGAGCCTCAAAGAGGTTAAACGGCTCATCGACGAGTCCTGTGCGTCTTCGGTTCAAGCCCAGACCCAATTCGACCGCATCGTAGCGTTAGTGGAAACCGTAAAAGCCGAAGAGCGGCGCATCGAAGACGCGGCGGAAACCCAGAATCAGGAAAGTCGGCGGATTTTAGAAAACCTGCATGAAATAACCACCCTGATTCTCAAGATCAAAGACGAATCTTCTGTTTTGGCGGACTCAGGCAGAACCGTACTGGAAAACCTAAGTTCCCTGAAAGACGTAGCTTCTACTCAGGAAGAAATAGAGGTAGCCTAGATGGAGCGGACCCTCCCAGTGCAGGTCCTTAATAATGTTCTTAAAGGCATAGAGACGTATTGAAAAATTTTCATTGATTTTTCATAAATTTTTGTTTGAAGGTATTGCATTAATTTTTACTTTTTGTTATATTTGAAATATGTAATGCAAGAGTATATGTATTTTTGCGGGAATAGCTCAGTGGTAGAGCGCCACCTTGCCAAGGTGGATGTCGCGGGTCCGACTCCCGTTTCCCGCTTGTATGAGATTAAAACCAAGTTGTCTTTTAGGTATTCCGTTATATCATTTCAAAAATATGTTAATTATTCCCAGGTAAGTTCTAATTTTGCGCCATTACTCAGGGTAAAAATATCGCTTATCAGGGACTTAAAGGAAACTGTTTTACCTTTCGGGACAATAGTTATAGCAGAGACGTTTCCCAGGGGATTTCCGGTGCTATCATATACGCTGAGAGTTCCCTCCCGGGGCGCTGTGAGGGTCAGCCTTAGAGAATAGCCTTGGGAAACAGCGGTGAAAAGAGCCATGAGGTCTGGATCGATTTGGCCGCTCCCTGAAAAAAGCGTCAGAGAAAGGCGGTATTTCCCATTCTCTTGGGATAGAACAGCCCGTTGCCCAGTAGCGTCTAGGAACCTGACTAATCCAGCAGGATCAGAAAATTCTAGTTTTACTGTGTTGACAAGGTCTTGTCCATCATTCTTTGTGGAAAATGAACGCAGCTTGATCCCCGGAAGCCGTGCGAGAGAACGCTCAAAGTCTGCTTTTCCAATGGGAACCGTAGGCCACCGCTCATTCCCGTCTAGTTTCCCAAGGGATTCAGCCAGCCGAGAAAGCCGGTATTCAAGTTCTATGGTTCCCGATCCATTTGAACTCACTGTAATATCAGCTGTTACGCCGATGCAGGAACTCAATATGACGATCAAAAGACCAATAATCAAAGAAGCGTACCCTTGTTTTCTGTATTTCATACCCTTTCCTTTCTATTTTTATTCCTATCTTTTCCTTAAACGCTTCAAAATTCTTCTGAATAGATGCTTACATCTTGAATACGCACAGGATTATCTTTTTCTATCATTTCAAAGGCCTTCTGAAGGACCGATTCTCCGAAAGTCTTTGAATTTGAAACTACTGCGCCGCCGATTTGGGCAAACGAAAGAGAATCCTGTAGGTCTACTTCCGCAGCGCTCAGACGAAAACGGCGCTGAAGTTTATCTTTTATTGATCGGACAATACGGCGCTTTTCTTTGATATTATCTATATCAGGAATTTCAAAGATTATTTGTATCATGGAAACTATCATGACTATATCCCTTTATTCGCTTCTTTCTCAGCCTTCTCAGCCTCTTCCTGAGCTTCCCTGTTTCTCTTGGCAGCGGATACTTCGTCAAGGATCCGCTGAATTGTCTCTTTATGGTCTGCCCTGATCCCCTGTATAGTCAGCAAGGTTTCTAAGGCTTTTACATCGTCAAAGCCTTCAGTTACCGCAGTCTGAAGTTCAGCGATCCCCTCTTCATTGGTAGGATCCGCAATCAGGATAAGCCGGGCAACAGCATAGTGAAGCTCGGATTTTTTCGGCGCCGCCTTGTCAGACGAGAGTTCTTTGAGCGCGGTCTGATATTCTTCCAAAGCCCGGGCGTAAAACCCTTGAGATTCGAGCATTGAAGCATACTCATATCGCACCAGAGGGTCTTTATTGGTTTCAAGCCATTTGGCGTAACCGTCTAAGGCTTCAGGTTTCTGTTGAGCCCGATGGATGCGCGCCAAAAGGAGCATTACATCCTGGTTTTCCAGTAATGCAAACGGATAATTGGCTAACACCGCTTCGCTCTGATCGTATTTTTCCATAGTATAGAGAATGAGCGCATAGTTATAACCGTCGTCCGCGCTTTCCGGCGCCAGCGCCAATACCTGATCATAAAGCGCTTCCGCAGCGTCGAGATCCCCCAATTTAATCTGAGTATATGCTGCGGCTTTCAGAGCCATCAGGTTGTTCGGATCTTTGGCAAGAATCTGATCAAAATAGCGGAACGCTTCATCATACCGCTTGGTTTCAAAAGCTATCCTCCCTAGATTATATTCTGACGCTGTTTTGGTCTTATCCATTGTTCTGGCTCGGTTAAGCCACTTTTCCGCTTCGGTATATTTGCCCATCTCAAAATACGCCATGCCTATGGAATAATACTCTTCCGCAGAAGTTACCGCCCATAGATTCGTACAAGACGTCAGATCCCAGAGGATCGAACAGGAGCAAAGTATACATATACCGGGAAAAAACATAGATTTTTTTAGATTCATTTCTCTTTAAGTACAGTATCCTCGATTTCTTTTAATTGGGCCCGATACAGACGGGCAATATCGGAACCATAATTAGCGATAAGCTGAAGGATGTTTCGGGGATTATCCGGCGGATCGCTGCCGTTGATGCGATCTCCTGCGTCTCCTAAACCGGGCATAATATAGGCGGCATCGTTCAGCACTGGATCCATCCACATGGTAAATACTTGACAATGCTCCAAGGCTCGGACCGCCCTAAGCGCGCCTTTGAACGCGGAAATAACATTGAAAAACCGAATAGACCGGGGCTTTATCCCTGCGTCAAGCAGATATTTTACGACCGTAACAAGACTGCCGCCAGTGGCGTTCATAGGATCCGCAAAGATCAAGTCTTTGCCGTCAAGGGTTTCCAGATTAAAATACGAGCGATCAAGGTCAAGAATATACTCCATATCATGTTCGCGTTTATGATCGTCCCGACTGATCTTGAAAAGCGCAAAAGGCGTTACATATCCATGGGAAGAATACTCCTGAATTTCCTTGGACATGATCATCGCCGGCAGAAGCGCCCCCCTAAGCATAACGCACATAACGGTTTGCTCGATTTTGTCGTCAATATTATTAATCTTGTGAACCGCATAGTTTTGAACCGGCTTAGTTACCGGAGTTTTGACAATGATGTAATTCTTGTTGATTCTATGCATCCCGCCGTAGGCAAGCTTAAAAAGCATCTCGTAAGCCCGCTGAATATAGTAGATAAATTCTACGTTTTCGGTTCTGAAGTCCCGAAGTTTTGCGATAAGCCGGGAGGCTTCACTATGGTTTTCTTGAGAAGATAAAAAAGAATATACTTGAATGTTGGTTTCATTTTTACACAGCTCCTGAACAACCGCGCCCATCTCATTGTAAAGAGCAATAAGCGCGTCTTCCGCCCGATCCTGTTCTGTTTCTGTTGGACCGTGACTCAAAATGGTAAAACTGCTCATTACCTGATGATAGAGCCGATCCATTTCATTAAGTTGTTTTTTATCCGCCTCGGTAAGATATCCATCTAAATCTTCCGCTTTAAGAATAATTTTGTTTTTGTTCATATTGTCTTTATATCAGCATACCCATAAGAGTGAAAAATTGCAATAACAGGAACTCTCCCCGCCAATCGGAGAGAGACAAATAAACTCGAAACCCCTTGAGTTTCGGGTGTTTCCTTATACGCCGGCAGGATCATAGATTTTGCCGCTCCCCGCCGGGGCATGGCTGCGTCCGATAAAGAGCAGTACCAATAAGGTAATGACATAGGGAATCATGCTCAAAATATGTACCGATACACTGAGACCAAACTTGGGATTTCCCAAGGTGAGGGACAGAGATTTACAGAACCCAAAAAGCATACACCCAAGAACCGTATTTTTAGGTTTGAATTTACCGAAAATCACCGCCGCTATAGCTATGAATCCTTGCCCAGAGATGATTGATGGGAAAAAGTAAGATACTGTTGATAAAGGAATCACCGCCCCCCCTAAAGCCGCCAGCATTCCTGATAAGATCACGCAGAAATACCGCACTTTGAATACGCTGATCCCCAAGGTTGCGGCAGCTCTGGGGTGTTCCCCAATGGCGCGTATCCGCAGTCCTAGTCTGGTTTTGAAAAGGAGAAACCATATCCCCGCCGCAAGAGCAATGCAAAAATATACGGAAACGTAATTTTTAAACATATAGGTAAGAAAGGAATCAGGTGGAAAAACCGAGGAAAAGAACATAGGAAGTTTACTCCCAAGGTCTACAGGTCTGGTTTGGGTTGAACCCTCAAAAAACGCCTTGCAGAAGTAAACCGCCGCTCCCGGAGCCAAGAGATTTATCGCAATCCCCGAAATGGTCTGATCCGCCTTAAACGTGATAGATGCTAACCCGTGGAAAAAACCGAATAATGCCCCTCCGGCGGCGCCGGCGATAAGCCCCAGCCAAGGGTTGCCGGTAAGAACCGAAACCGCCGCACAGGCGAAAGCGCCGACGGTCATCTGTCCTTCGATTCCAATGTTGACTACCCCGGAAGTCTCGCTCATAATACTGCCCATACCGGCTATGATCAGGGGCGCCGCGTAGGTCATGGTTGAGCTGACAAGCAGCCCTATGTCGGAAGCGCTTAGGATCATACTGGGGTTCCCTCCTTTTTTGCTTTGATAAACCGTACAAGCCCTCGAAAAGCG
>JAITHD010000262.1 GCA_031280155.1 Treponema sp.
ATATTTGTCGCTTCCGGGGATGTAGAGCATGTGTTGAACATACTGTCGGATGATCAGCCGTTTGTGGTTTAATATGAGATAATAGGGGCGGATCTGCCACAAATACGGTTTTAATGCCCCCAAAGAAGGGTATGCCTTAATAAATCAGTCTTACCCGGTATTCACTATCTGCTTTCTATTGAGTATATTAATCTATATGTCTATACCGTGTTATCCTGATTTTGTACCGATAAGTTTTGAATTACAATCAGATATTCAGCCCTTGCTTTTTCAGCTTTCTGACGGCGTTTCGGAATATACATTTGCCAACTTATATTTGTTCAGAAAGCGGTACCAATATCACATTTCGATGAACGAAGATTGTTTGATCCTCTCCGGGGAACGGGATGGGAAACGATTTTTTATGACTCCCTGGGGAATTCCCAAAAGGGAAGTTTTAATCGGACTCTTCGAGACCCATAACTACTGGAAGGGTATATCTGATTCAGCGCTGACTTCCAATCAAGCGGAACTTGACCAATGGAAGATTACCGTTATTGAGGATCGGGATAATTTTGATTATCTATATCTGCGAACCGATCTGGCGGAACTTTCCGGCAAGAAGTATCATAAAAAGCGTAATTTGGTAAACGCTTTCCTCAATACCTATGCCTATGAAACCCGGGCTTTGACGGAAGAAGTGATTCCCCAAGCTATGGAGGTGCTTGAACAGTGGCGCAAGGATAAAGGCGAAGAGGGAGATTATAACGCCGCCAAAGAAGCGCTGGAATTATTCCCAGCCTTGGGTATGCAAGGCGCTCTCTATTACATAAACGGCAAACCCGGGGGCTGGTGTCTAGGAGAACCCCTTGTACAGGGAAGTATGTTTGCTATCCACTTTGAGAAAGGAATCGATGAATATAAGGGAATCTACCAGTTTATGAACCAGACCTTTGCGGCATCTTTGGGAAACGAGATTACCCATATCAACCGAGAACAAGACATGGGAGATGAAGGGCTTCGTCAAGCCAAAATGACTTACCGTCCTTCAGGGTTTGTACGGAAGTATCTGGGATACTATACAAATGCGCCGTCTCTCTAAGTCTAAAGTCTTGACTTTCAGCCTTATTCCGTAAAGATTTGGATAGAGTGGCACCAAAAAGTTCTGTAACACCGTTCTTAACAGCGCTTCTTTATCCGGTTCGCCGTAAAACCTTATAGAAAAAACCTTTAGGCAGGGGGTAGCTGGCGACCCCCTGGGTCTATGCGTCAAAACCCCAAAGGGTTAAAACTAATCCCCCGGTCATAGACATCTATCTCTTCAGCTTTTTTAAGCTTATAGACTGCCAGATAGGTAACAGGAGTCATCAGGGCTTCTATAAGGCATTTGAGAAGATAGTTGGTGAAGACCAGCGTTACAAAGAGTTCCCAGGGAAACACTCCTGTAAGACTGGCGATACTCACAAAGACAAGACTGTCCAAAAGTTCTCCTACCAAGGTACTGCCGATAGTTCTTACCCAAAGAAACCGTCCCTGCATAATAACTTTCATGCGGGACAACACAACGGAATTGGAAAATTCCCCCACCCAGTATCCCATCAGACTTGCCAGCGCAATGCCGCCGGTACTGATGCCCCCTAGAATAGCATTGTAGGCTTGGCTCCCTGCGCTGGCTTCCCAAGCGGTCTCTCCGGGAAGACCCTGAAGAATGAAAAACAGCAGCGCGGTGAGCGCCAAAGCTGCAAAACCAGTCCAGATAACCCGACGAGACGCCCTGAAACCATATACTTCGGTAAGTATATCCCCAAACACATACGACAGAGGAAATACAAGGGTCCCTCCATCAAAAGCCATCTGAATTCCGAACAGAGAAAAGCCCAAATCAATGATTTTTGCTGACGACGCTATATTGCTTACTATCAAAATAGTTACAAAAAAAACCATTACCACATCGAGGTAACGAAATTGATGAGAAGACATGTACACTCCTTGTTTTGTTAAGGCGGGTTGCTAGGCTACCGCCGCGAGTAAAGTGAACAGCAAACAGCAGACACGCTGTCTGCTGTTCACATGCTAAGGTTATCTGTTTATGCCCACTTAATAAAGCCCGACCGGTAGGGATGTACCAAGGCTTCATGCTTGGGAAGAATCCGTATTGTATGACCTTGGAACCCTGTATCAGTGCATTCTATCCTGACCTGATACTGGAAGGCGTTTCCGTCCTGACCTACAACCTTCATCTCTGTCCGATGAGCATGTTCGATATACCCGCTCTGATTGGATACTGCTCCCTGATATAACTCAATCAAGAGTTCCTCTGGATTGAGGGAACCTAATTCAATAAGCGCGGTAACGGTGAGCGAATCTCCCCGCTGCATTACTGGTTTGGCGTTGGACTCTATTTTTATGATCCGCAGCGTATCCCAGGCTTGCCGCAGCTTTCCAAAGTACGCGGCTAAGGCTTTGGATTCTATAAAATCGTCTCTGACTATCCGTCGATAATTCTTCAAAGCCGGGAAATAGAACTGATTAGAATAGTCCATAAGCATCCGGTGGCTGGACATGGATTGACCGATTTCCCGCATGGAAGCCTTCATCCGCCGAATCCATTCCCGGGGCAATCCATCTCGACCGCGCTGATAGAAGAGGGGAATAATATCCCGTTCCAGCAGATCATAGAGGGCTTTGCTTTCTATATCGTCCTGAAGGTTGGTATCCGCATATTGTTCCCCCTGACCGATAGCCCAGCCTACATCGGGATTATACGCTTCGTCCCACCAGCCGTCCAGAATCGAGCAGTTCAAAACACCGTTCATCGCCGCCTTCATGCCGCTGGTCCCGGAAGCCTCCATAGGGCGCCGAGGCGTATTGAGCCACACATCCGCTCCGCTGGTAAGATACCGGGCTACCGACATATCGTAATTTTCAATGAACACAATACGGCTGGTAACATCATACTTTTCAGCAAAGTGGATAATATCTCGGATAAGGTCTTTTCCGGGCATATCCATAGGATGAGCTTTTCCGGCAAAGATAAGCTGAATCGGACGTTCTGTATCCCGTACAAGCCGAAGCAGCCGTTCCGGGTCCCGAAGCAGCAGATTGCCTCGTTTGTAAGTCGCAAACCGGCGGGCAAAGGCTAAGGTTAACGCATACGGCGAAAGGGCATCCTCAGCCTGCTGAATCCGCCGCTCTACCGCGCCGGTTCGGGTATAATGCTGTCGGATCCGGTCCCGGGCAAAGGCTACCAGCCGTTCCCGCCGGCGCTCATGGGTACGCCAAAGCTCTTCATCGGAAATCCGATTCATCCTATCCCAAACAGCTAAATCCGTAGGTTCTTCCTCAAAATGAGGACCCAGATACCGGTCCAGCAATTCGATCATATTGTTTGAGACCCATGTTCGGGGATGGACCCCGTTAGTTACATGCCCTATGGGTACTTCGTCCAGCGGGAGACTGGGCCACAGTCCTTTCCACATATCCCGTGAGACCACTCCGTGCAGTTTGGCAACCCCATTGGCATAAGCCGCCATTTTCAGAGCTAATACGGTCATGCAGTAGGTTTCCCGTTCATCTGAGGGATGGATCCGTCCAAGTCCCAGAAAATCATGCCAGGATATTCCAAGAATAGATGTCCATGAATGGAAATATTTTTCTATCATACTGATATCAAACCGCTCGTTTCCCGCAGGAACCGGCGTATGAGTGGTAAAGATATTGGTAGGCCATACCGCTTCTTTAGCCTCGTCAAAGGTAAAACCTTTTTCCTGTACAAGTTCCCGAATCCGCTCAAGCCCCAAGAACGCCGCGTGCCCTTCGTTCATGTGGGTAGCAGCAGGGTTGATGCCCATTGCCCGGAGCGCTCGGATTCCCCCAATGCCCAGCAGGATTTCCTGCTGCATTCGGGTTTCCTTGTCTCCGCCGTAGAGGGCGGCGGTAATATTTCGTATATCGCCGTCGTTCTCTTCAATATTAGTATCTAACAAATACAGAGAACTGCGGCCGACTTTGACTTCCCATATTTGGGCAATCGCAATCTTACCGGCTAAATCCACGGAAATTTTCAGGGGCATCCCGTCTCTATCGGTTTTTTTATCGACCGGCATATTATACCAGTCGTTTTCCGGGTAACTTTCCTGCTGGAATCCATCGGCATTGAGAACCTGTTTAAAATAGCCTTGCCGGTACAGCAGCCCAATGCCCACGAGAGGAAGCCCCATATCAGAAGAACTCTTCATGTGATCTCCTGACAAGATTCCCAAACCGCCGGAATAGATCGGAAGGGATACGTCCATACCGTATTCCATAGAGAAATACGCAACCACATCCTTGCGGGGACCTCGATACCAGGTTTCACCTTTTTTATATTTAAGGAAACGGTCATATACTTCATTCAAAGCAGCCAAATATGAATCGTCCTTAGCGGCTTGAGCAAACCGCTCTTGACTGACCATACCCAGAGCGCGAACCGGATTCTGTTGAGATTGAAGCCAGACATCATAATCCAAACGGATAAAGAGCTGGACCGCATCAAAATTCCAAGAAAGCCAGAGATTACGAGCTATTTCTTCCAGAGGCTTTAAAGAATTAGGGAGTTTTGGTTTTACCGTATAGGTAGATATTTTCATAAATAGCAGTTTATGCCTCAATTACAATATTGTCAATCAGGATTTATCAGCAATTAGGATAAATTATTTTTATCTGGTTCGCCGTAAAACCTTATAGAAAAACCTTTAGGCATTGGATATAAGGCGCAAAAAATCCGTAGGATTTTTTACCTGTGAGGCGGTCAATAGGATCATACATCATTGCTTGGGTCCCTTTTTCTGCTTTGGAATAGGGTAATCCTTATTATCCGGCACCCTTCCCTACATCGCAGCCGGAAAATCCCTGCTTTTTTGAGGATTTGCCGGTTGTGATGTACCTCCCCCTGCCTCGGAAGCACCCCTCCCGGGTTCGGAATGGGGAGGAGGGAGGGGATAGCCGGAAATTGGGGATGATGCGCCGCCTGTTCATAATCAACAGGCTCTCATTAGATGCTTTTCTTTAATTAACGCTGACGCTTATCCAGTTTTTCTTGACTACAGCCTGTCCCTCGGAAGAGAGAATCCACTCAAGAAACCCCTGGGTTTCCGGTTTTATGGTTTTTTGGGAAAGAATGATAAAGGGCCGGGCTATAGGGTATGCGCCGGTTTTTACGTTATCTGCGGT